>JAGOGU010000123.1 GCA_017996515.1 Allobrachymonas sp. | reverse complement strand
GGGCTGCGCCACGCCAGCGGGGCAGCAGCGAGGCATGGATGTTGATGCAGCCCAGCCGAGGCAGGTTCAGCACCCATTGCGGCAACAGCAGGCCGTAGGCGGCCACGACCATGATGTCGGGTTGCGCGGCAAGCAGGGCAGCGCGCGTTGCCTCGGCATCTTGTGGGTATTTGCCATCCAGCCGCAGGCTGCGGGGCTGGGCAACAGGCAGGCCATGCGCCAATGCGGTCTGCTTGACGGGCGATGCCTGCAATTGCAGGCCGCGGCCGGCGGGGCGATCGGGCTGGGTCAAAACCAGTGGCACGGCATAGCCTGCTTGAACGATGTGCAGCAGGGCTTGTTGGGCAAACTCCGGCGTTCCGGCAAAAACAACGCGCATAGTGAAAAGGCCAAAGGGTTGGCGTTGGCAAAAAGATGCAGAAAAGGACGTAGGCAAAAGCGCTGTCAAAGCGCGCGCAGTGCCTGGCGATCAATCAAGCCGCAACATCGGTTTGGCGTGCCGCCTCCCGCCTGGCTTTGGCGAGTTTGGTTTTGATGCGGTTGCGCTTGAGGGGCGAGAGATATTCAACAAACACCTTGCCGTTGAGGTGATCGATCTCGTGCTGGATGCACACGGCCAGCAGGCCATCGGCGTCGATCACGCGGCTGTTGCCGTTTTCATCCAGCGCACGCACGCGCACCTGGATGGCGCGCTCCACGCCATCGTACATGCCGGGTACGGAAAGGCAGCCTTCGTCGCGGGTTTGGCGTTCTTCGCTGAGCCACTCGATTTCGGGGTTGATCAGCACCATGCGCTGGTCGCGCGTTTCAGACACATCCATCACCACCACACGTTGGTGCACATCGACCTGAGTGGCGGCCAAGCCTACGCCATTGGCTTCGTACATGGTGTCGAACATATCGTTCACAAGTGTGCGGATGGCGTCGTCCACAGCCTCTACCGGGCGGGCGACGGTGTGCAGCTTGGGATCGGGATACACCAGAATGGGAAGCAGGGCCATAAAGGAACTCCAGAATACGGGAAATCCATGGTGCGTACCTGGGTGTATGGTGAAACAGGCCGCACGAAGGGAAGAATGATAAATAGCGCCAGCACCATGTGTATGACAGGGTGTTTGTGCGCGGGAATATGGGTGCAAATTGTCGCTGTTTTTACAAGAACGTGGCACAGAAAGTACAAAATCACCTGATCGGTCAGGGACAAACGGGCATAAATGCAGGAAATTTGTTTGTAACAGGATTTTGTGCGCTATGCTGTGCATGTTGTCTTTCTGCCTATATATGACGGTCATGATGCACTCGAAATTTCAAAAACAGCTCCCTTCCGCACTCCATACAACGACCAAAGCGCTTGCTTGTGCGGGCTTGCTCGTCGGTGTGATCGGCACTTCTGTCGCGCAGGCGCAGCAATATCCGACAACGCCCCAGCAGCGCCAAATCGCCCGCTCAACGGCTGCGCGCGGCGTGCCCATTAGCGAGCTGGCGCCCAATGCGCCTTCCAAATATGTGGTCAAAACGGGTGACACCCTGTGGGGCATTTCGGGCAAATTCCTCAAAAGGCCTTGGCGTTGGCCCGAGCTGTGGGGCATGAACCTGAAGCAGATTCGCGACCCGCACCTGATCTACCCGGGGCAAACGCTGTGGCTGGAAGTGGTCAATGGCCGTGCACGCTTGCGCGCAGGGCGCCGTATCAGCAGCGGCTCCAGCGGCACGATCCAGATGCAGCCTCGCGTGCGCGTCGAAGACATGGAGACGCAGCCCATTGCCACGATTCCCATGCATCTGATCGAACCTTTCCTGTCTGAGCCCCTGATTGTGGATGCAGAAACGCTCAACAGCGCGCATTGGATCGTGGGCTCCAAAGACGGCCGGCAGTTCCTGGGAACAGGCGATCGCATCTACGCCCGCAGCGGTGATGGCCGTGCCCTGCAATACCAGGAGAATGAAGAGGCCAATGTCTATCGCGTCTTCCGCAATGCGGTGCCGATCAAGGATCCCAATACGCAGGAAGTGCTTGGCTATGAAGGCCGCTTCGCCGGTCGTGCCCGCTTGGTGCGCGCCGAGACAGTAAGCAGTGCAGAGGATGGTGGCAAGGCTGGCATTCCTGAAGCTGCGGGGTTGGATGTCATTGCGGCCAAAGAAGAAATTCGCAAGGGTGACCGCTTGTTGCCCGAGCCGCCGCAGGAAGTGCACAACCACGTGCCGCATGCGCCAGTCAATCCAGTGAATGGTTTGGTTGTTTCCGTCTATGGCGATTCTGTTCATTATGTGGGGCAGAACCAGATCGTGACCATCAACAAAGGCACGCGCGATGGCGTGGATCACGGCACGGTGCTGTCGCTGATCAGCACTGGGCAGCGTATCGTGGACAAGACCAACGGCCGCAAGGGCGAGATGGTCAAGCTGCCGGATGAGCGCAATGGCTTGCTGTATATCTTCCGACCATTCGAGCGTCTTTCGTACGGTTTGGTGATCGAGATCAAAGACCCCGTCAAGATTGGCGACCGGGTAGAAGCCCCCGCCCTGTTTGCCGATACGGAAGCAGCATCTGATCAGTCTGCAGAGCAACCTGCGCCCGAGCAGCCACAACCTGCTCCCGCGCAACCCGCCGCATCCATGCAGCCAGCTGCAAGCAAGTAAAGGTTAGTTTGGCGTGCACCACGCGCCGAACCACCAAACCGCTGGCCTGCATGGCATGAATGAGGGCATGACGCGCGAAGAGCTTGCTGCCTGGTTGCAGTTGGTGCAGGCCAAGGGCATTGGTCACGGTACAGTGCGACGCTTGTTGGCGGCTTTTGGACTGCCGCAGCAAATTCTGGCGCAAAGCACGGCTGCGCTAGAGCAATTGCTTTCTGCCAAACAGATCGCGGCGTTGCGCACGCCCGATGCCGAAACCCTGGCGCTGATTGAAACCACTTGGCAGTGGTTGCAGCAGGGCGCGGCTCCAGCGCAGGCCGATGCGCAAACCGGTATTCAGACCAGCAGCCCGATAAAAAACACTCAGCGATCAAGCAATCTCCCCGTGCAGCGCCGTATCGTGACGCTGGGCGATCCGGCGTATCCATCGGTGCTGCTGGAGATGGCCGATCCGCCAGTCTTGTTGTACGCCATGGGGCAGGTGGAGTGCTTGCAACAGCCGCAGCCGCGTATCGCCATGGTGGGCAGCCGCAACCCTACGCCACAAGGTGCCAGCAATGCACGCGCTTTTGGCAAGGCATTTGCAGAAATGGGTTGGACGGTAGTGTCTGGTTTGGCCTTGGGCGTGGATGGCGCCGCACATGAAGGCGCTTTGCAGGCAGCCTTGCCCGAGCAGGTTGGCGTTGTCGGACTGGCGACCATTGCCGTAGTCGGCACCGGATTGGATCGCGTGTACCCGCGCCAGCACCGCGATTTGGCGCATCGCATCGTGCAGCATGGCGTGATCTTGAGTGAAAGCCCCTTGGGCACGCCGCCGCTGTCGCACCATTTTCCCAAGCGCAACCGCATCATCGCCGGATTGAGCCATGGCGTGCTGGTGGTAGAAGCGGCATTGCAATCCGGCTCGCTGATTACGGCACGTCTGGCAGGCGAGCAGGGCAAAGAAGTGTTTGCCATACCTGGTTCCATCCATGCATCGCAGTCGCGCGGCTGCCATGCACTGATCAAACAGGGGGCCAAGCTGGTGGAGTCTGCACAGGATGTGCTGGAAGAGCTGCGCACTGTGCTTCCGGCAGGCAGGCAAGCGGTTGTGTCCAGTATTGCCGAAAAGAGCATGGAGCATACCGACCCTAGTGCAGCAGCAGATGCAGACAGTGCGGTAGATGCAGACGCCTCAACTGTTCCAACCGTGCCGGGCGACACGACTGCCGTTTTGCTGCAAGCCTTGGGGCATGACCCGGTGGGGCTAGATGCCCTGTTGGCGCGCACCGGGCTGGATGCGGCTACCTTGCAGGCCAAATTGCTGGAGCTGGAATTGATGGGAATGGTGGGCCGCCTGCCCGGTGGCCTGTTTCAGCGCATTGGCACGGCCTAATGGTTGCTGGGTAGGCTGATCGGTGGCGCGGTTAGCACAAGGTTGCTGACAACGGCTACGCACCTCTTGTTTATGCGCTTTGATGATTCAGGCGAAAGAAGGTTGACTCTCCAGAAACGAAGAAAGCGGCGTCTCGTTATTGCGGATTGCCCTGTACCATGGCCGCGCGCTGGCGGGCGATGAATGCCTCATAAGTATTGATGCCGCGTAGTTCAAGAATCACGCTGCGAACTGCCGCTTCGACCAGTACGGCCAGATTGCGCCCGGCCATGACGTGGATCAGGGTCTTGCGAATAGGCAGCCCCAGAACGTCCTGGTACAGCGGCTTGGTGGGGATGCGTTCGTAGTTTTGGTCGCTATCTTCCAATCGCATCAAATGCACAATCAGGCGCAGCCGCATATGGCGGCGCACGGCCGCTTCGCCAAAAATGGCGCGTATGTCCAGCAGGCCGATGCCGCGTATTTCGAGCAGGTTTTGCAACAGCTCGGGGCAACTGCCGCTGATGCTGTTTTGGTTGATGCGATGCAGATCCACCACATCATCGGCAACCAGGCCATTGCCGCGCGAAATCAGCTCCAGACCCAGCTCGCTTTTGCCGATGCCCGATTCGCCCGTGATGAGCACGCCCAAGCCGAGAATGTCCATGAACACGCCGTGCATGCTGGTGTGTTCGGCAAAGTGGCGCGAAAGGTAGGCGCGCAGCGTGTCGATCACCAGCGCAGCGCGTTCGGTCGCCACGAAGAGCGGAATATGAAATTTGTCGGCCATTTCCAGCAGGCAGGGCAGGGGCTGCTGAGCATCGGCCACGATGATGGCAGGCGGCTCCAGTTCGATTAGGC
>JAGOGU010000122.1 GCA_017996515.1 Allobrachymonas sp. | reverse complement strand
CTGCCACGGCCCGTCCAAATGCTGTATTGCAGCAGGATCAGCAGCAACACGAGAGCCAGAGGAATAAGTGGACGTATGGTCATGGCAGCACCACAATAAGAAAGGTTGCCGCGCCAAACTCAACCGACACAGGCGAGGCTTGGCGCGATCCGTATTTAACGCAGATTGTAGAACGCCTTGCGGCCGGGATAAACGGCCACATCGCCCAGGTCTTCTTCAATGCGCAGCAGCTGGTTGTATTTGGCCATGCGGTCAGAGCGCGAGAGCGAGCCGGTTTTGATTTGCCCGGCATTGGTACCCACGGCGATATCGGCAATGGTGCTGTCTTCGGTCTCGCCGCTGCGGTGGCTGATGACGGCGGTGTAGCCCGCGCGTTTGGCCATTTCGATGGCCTCGAAGGTTTCGGTCAGCGTGCCGATCTGGTTGATTTTGATGAGGATGGAGTTGCCAATGCCTTTTTCGATGCCTTCTTTCAGGATTTTGGTATTGGTCACGAACAGGTCGTCACCCACCAGCTGCACTTTTTTGCCGAGTTTTTCGGTCAGCAGTTTCCAGCCGTCCCAGTCGCCTTCGGCCATGCCGTCTTCAATGCTGATGATGGGATATTTTTCGCACCAGGTGGCCAGCATGTCGGCCCACTGGGCGCTGCTGAGTTTCAGGCCGCCTTCACCAGCCAGCACGTATTGGCCGTCTTTGTAGAACTCGCTGCTGGCGCAGTCCAAGCCCAGCACCACGTCTTGCCCCGGGGTATAGCCCGCATTTTGAATGGCTTGCAAAATAAGCTGAATGGCTGCCTCGTGGTTGTCCACATTGGGGGCAAAGCCACCTTCATCGCCCACGGCCACGCTCATGCCTTTGTCGTGAATGATTTTCTTGAGCGCATGGAACACTTCCGCGCCATAGCGCAGCGCCTCGCGGAAAGAAGGTGCGCCCACAGGGATGATCATGAACTCTTGCAAGTCCAGATTGTTGTTGGCGTGCGCGCCGCCGTTGATGACGTTCATCATGGGCACGGGCAGATCTTTGCCTGCCATGCCGCCGAAATAGCGGTACAGCGGAATGCCCGCCTCTTCTGCCGCCGCGCGAGCCACCGCCATACTCACCGCCAACATCGCGTTGGCGCCCAGGCGGCTTTTATTCTCGGTGCCATCCAAGTCGATCAGGGTGCGATCCAGAAAAGCCTGCTCGCTGGCATCCAGCCCCAGCACGGCTTCGGAAATTTCGGTGTTGATGTGCTCTACCGCCTTCAACACGCCCTTGCCCAGATAACGGCTTTTGTCGCCGTCGCGCAGCTCGATCGCCTCACGGCTGCCGGTCGATGCGCCGCTGGGCACAGCGGCACGCCCCATCACGCCGCTTTCGAGCAGCACATCGCATTCAACAGTGGGGTTGCCGCGGCTGTCGAGCACTTCGCGGCCAACAATATCAACAATGGCACTCATGGTGGTTTACCTTTCCAAATCAAATGGCTATCAAAAAAATCTTGTCGCCCGCGCCCTGCGCGCAGACGGTTTCTGTAAACATTTCTGTCAATACATAACAGTTCAAGCTGTGGCGAATCAAACCCCTTCCACACACAGCATATTGAACGTGCCTGCACCGGCGCGCTGCTCGCGCGCTTGGCAGTATTCAGGCGAATCATAAAACGCCCGCGCTACCGCATAGCTGGGGAAGCGTATCACCACCGTGCGCGCATGCGCCGCGCCTTCCAGCACCTGCTGCTGCCCGCCACGCACCACAAATTCGCCGCCATGCATCTGCACCGCTTCGGTGCTCCATTTGCGGTACTCGGCCATTTGCTCGGGGTTTGTGATATCAACGTTGGCGATGATGTAGCCGTAGGGCATAAAGGCAGTCTCCACAAATGATCAGGCAGAAAAGCTGTTTTCCAGAAAACCGTTTTTCTTGGTCACGGTATCCAATTCCAGCAAGGTTTCCAGCAACGCCTTCATGTGCTTGAGCGGCACGGCATTCGGCCCGTCGCTCAAGGCGTTTTGGGGATCGGGGTGCGTTTCCATGAACAATCCGGCCACGCCCACCGCCACTGCCGCACGCGCCAGTACGGGCACCATCTCGCGCTGGCCGCCGCTGCTGGTGCCTTGTCCGCCGGGCAGTTGCACGCTGTGGGTGGCATCAAACACCACCGGGGCGCCCGTTTCGCGCATGATGGCCAGGCTGCGCATGTCGCTCACCAGGTTGTTGTAGCCAAAGCTGGCGCCGCGCTCGCAGGCCATGAAGTTGTCTTCGGGCAGGCCTGCTTCGCGTGCAGCGGCGCGCGCCTTGTCGATGACGTTCTTCATGTCATGCGGCGCGAGGAACTGACCTTTTTTGATATTGACCGGCTTGCCGCTTTGCGCCACGGCGCGGATGAAGTCGGTCTGGCGGCACAGAAAAGCAGGGGTTTGCAGCACATCCACCACCTGCGCCACGGCGGGGATTTCGGCCTCGGTATGCACATCGGTCAGCACGGGCAGGTTCAATTCCCGCTTGACCTTGGCCAGAATTTCCAAACCCTTGTCCATGCCCGGGCCGCGAAAGCTGCCGCCGCTGGAGCGGTTGGCCTTGTCGTAGCTGCTTTTGAAGATGAAGGGAATGCCGAGCGAGGCGGTGATTTCTTTCAACTGCCCGGCCACGTCCATTTGCAGCTGCTCACTCTCTACCACGCAGGGGCCGGCGATGAGGAAGAAGGGTTGGTCTAAGCCAATGTCAAATCCACACAGTTTCATATTGGTTCACTCTCAAAAATGGCCACGGAGGCAAGCGTTATGTCAAATGAGCCGCAAACCCTGTTGTGCTGCAAGCTGCCCATGGGCACGTTCGGTACGACGAATCAAGACAAATAACAAGCCTGCAGATATACCCAAACAAATGCAGGCAATATTTTCCAGGTGCACCGCTATCACCGATTTATCGATATCGGCAATCAGCTGCGCAATTTCCTGTGATTCAAATGTTGCCTTTTGGGCCATGAATGCGCTGATGCGATTACTGAATGACCCCACCAAATATGCCACCCACCAAACTAGCAACGACGCACGCGGCGCGGCCTCTCCAGTCAAAACAAGACTGCCAGAAACCATTTGTTTCATTAGCTGATACGGCATGAACAAAGACACTATGGGAATAAAAAAGCTGCCAACCGCCATGGCAGGCGAGTAGCGGATATCTTTTACCCCCAACGCACGGGCATTTTTATGCGCCCGGTTTATCCAGCATGCGACCAATATCGCAGACAGTACAAACAACATGATGCTGGCCACCATTAAAACCGAACCTGCCTGATCCATCCAGGCGTACTGTGCTGGATCCATGTATTCGTCGCTTTGCAACGCACGTTTCATTTCAGCCATCAACGACAAGACATAAGCATTCAAAGGCAGCGCCACGACATAGCACACCACATTTGCAGCAATCAGAATGTATGTCCACAGTACCAGATTGTTTACCGGGCGGTAACCATAATTCGGCGGCTGGGGCATGCTGTCTGCTGTCATGGTTGGGCAGCAGCCTTTTGCGCATGCAGTGCTGCTGCAATGTAGCTGTCAAACAGCGGGTGGCTATCCCAAGGGGTGGATTTGAATTCGGGGTGAAACTGCACGCCCATGTACCACGGGTGCACGCTTTGCGGCAGCTCGACGATTTCGGTCAAGTGCTCGCGTTGGGTCAGCGCAGAAATCACCAAGCCCGCTTCGCGCAGCTTGTCCAGATACCGGGTGTTGGCTTCGTAGCGGTGGCGGTGGCGTTCGGTAACGACATCGCCATAAATCTGATGCGCCAGCGTGCCGGGCTGCACGTCGGAGCTTTGCGCGCCCAAACGCATGGTGCCGCCCAAATCGCCATCGGCCTGG
This sequence comes from Allobrachymonas sp., assembly GCA_017996515.1. Classification (GTDB taxonomy): domain Bacteria; phylum Pseudomonadota; class Gammaproteobacteria; order Burkholderiales; family Burkholderiaceae_C; genus Brachymonas. The sequence goes on along the minus strand of JAGOGU010000122.1, from coordinate 1,048 downwards.
CGTTGCTGGATGCTGCCGTCGGCGTCTTTCCATTCGGTAATCAAGGCGATGACCGGCTCGGGCGTGTGCGGATCAAATTCGGTGCTGTTGGCCTGTTTCAGCCCAGCCATGTGGCGCGCGTATTCGATGGTGGCTACCTGCATGCCCAGGCAGATGCCCAGATAGGGCAGCTTGTTTTCACGGGCATAGCGGGCAGCGGCGATTTTGCCTTCCACACCGCGCTCGCCAAAACCGCCGGGCACCAGAATGGCATCGAAGGACTGGAGTTGCTCGGCCACATTGTCGGGCGTGAGCGCCTCCGAGTCGATGCCCGTAATCTGCACGCGGGTGTGGTTTTTCAGACCCGCATGGCGCAGCGCCTCGTTCACCGATTTGTAGCTGTCGCTCAATTCGACGTATTTGCCCACCATGGCAACTTTCACGGTGCGTTCGAGGTGTTGCAGCGCATGCACCAGATCGTCCCAACGCTGGAGGTTGGCCGGCGGGGTGTTCAGGTTGAGCTTGTCGCAAATCAAACGATCCAGCCCTTGTTCATGCAACAGACGCGGTACCTTGTAGATGGTGTCCACATCGGGCATGCTGATGACGCCCCATTCGGGCACATTGGTAAACAGGCTGATTTTCTGACGCTCTTCTTCAGGGATGCTGCGATCAGCGCGGCACAGCAGGGCATCGGGCTGGATGCCGATTTCGCGCAGCTTTTGCACCGTGTGCTGGGTGGGCTTGGTTTTGAGTTCGCCCGCGGTAGGAATCCACGGCAAGTAGCTCAGGTGCACAAAGGCGCTGTTGTTGGGGCCGAGCTTGAGGCTCAACTGGCGCACCGCCTCCAGAAACGGCAGCGATTCGATATCGCCCACGGTGCCGCCCACTTCGGCAATGGCAACGTCCACGGCGTCAGGCGTGCCGATGCCTGCGCCACGCTTGATATAGGCCTGGATCTCGTTGGTAATGTGAGGGATCACTTGCACCGTTTTACCCAGATACTCGCCACGGCGCTCTTTTTCGAGCACGCTTTGGTAAATGCGCCCTGAGGTGAAATTGTTGGCCT
>JAGOGU010000121.1 GCA_017996515.1 Allobrachymonas sp. | reverse complement strand
CGCTGCTGGTGGAAACGCCCTCGGGCCAACGCTTCCGGCTGGGCGCAGGTTTCAGCGATGCCGACCGTGAACGCCCGCCGCCCGTGGGCAGCTGGGTGACCTACCGCTTTCGCGGCACCCACGACGGCGGCCTGCCGCGCTTCGCCAGCTTTGTTCGCGCAAGGGCAGATATGCCGCCCGATTCGCTATCGATAAAATAGCTGTCAACGCATAGGGTAAAAGCGCTGGCAGCTATTTTGATTTTGGAATCTTGCACTTGCCAAAAAACGCAAGGAGTTCCTATTCCTTATAGTCACCGCCCCGCCAGGGCTGTAAAAACCGCATCCGCCGCAGGCTGTGTGGCGGGTCGCGCCCACAGCAGCAAAGCGGCGCGCTGCAGCGCCTGCCCCCGTGCGCGCATCGCCGCCTCGTCCCACTGCTGCATGTCGCTGCGGTGAAACCAGGTCGTGTTGAGCAGCAAGGCGCTTTGGCCCAAAAGAGAGCGCTTGCCCAGCACCACGCCGCCCTGTCCATCCTCGCCATCGGCAAAAGGGCCATTGCTGACGCTGCTATTGAGCGCCCCAGTCAACAAGGTCAAGTTGCCGAAACCATGCAAGGCGAACTGCCGCGCCTGGCGGGCTGCATCGCTCATATCCGCAACTTGGTAGGCCGGCACCTTGTCCCAGCTTTGCGGCATCACATGCTCAACGGTCAGGTTGGTGGGCACATGCTGGCTGCCCTGCTTGGTGCCACGGGCTGCGTACTCCAGCGCACGCAGCAAGGCGCAAACCTTGCCGGGCTTGAGTTCGGTGTAAACCGGGCGCATCAGCCACTGGTCGCCAAACTGCTGATCGTCGGGCCAACTCTCGCTGGTGGCAGTGGCGCCCAGCAACACCCGGCGCAGCGCCTCATGGGGCATTTCTGCCATGCAAACAGCTTGCAGTACGCGCAAGAAGAATCGGTTGTAGCCCTTGGTCGTCAGGCCGCAGACGCTGCGGCGCACCAGGTACGACGCCAGATCACCCACAGCCTGCTTGAGCTCTGCACTGCCGTCGGACAACCGTTCGCGCAGAGCCAGCACCACGGGTGTGACGGTGCCCACATCCAGCGCCTTGAGCAGGCGGGAAAATTCGGCCAGGTAGCCCGTACCCTCTGGCGAAATCAGTTCAGCAAAGTGGCTGCTACTGGTCTGGATGCGCTTGAGCTCATCTTCGAGCACACGCGGCGCCTGCAACCACCAACCCTTGAAAGCCTGAAACACATGGCTGACCAGAGTAGATTCTTGGCTACGCAGCACTGTGAAGTGGTAGAAAAACAGGTCAATGCGCGGGTGCAACAGGCGGCCCTGCTTTTCTTTTTCACGCCAGTAGCGGTTGGCGGTCACGGTGTTTTTCCCTGTGGCGACTTGGTCAAAATCACTCCAGTAGTCGGCATACAGCGCATCCACCGGCTGGCCCTGGCGTGCTGCCTCCAGGAACAGGAAATTGCGCACCAGATCAGAAGCCAGCAATGGCTCGCCCCGAGCGTTCAGGGTTTCAAAAATCACCTGCGGATCATCATCCACATCCAGTGACAGGGTCATGAGCTGCACCTGGTCGGCCAACGCCATGTACAGCGCCTGCGCACGCAAGGCGTCTGCATTGCCGGCCGCCGCGACGGGTGCAACGGTGTTGGTGTTGCGAATGGCTGCCACCAATGCATCGCCATAGCTGCGGTCTGGATCAGCGCCATCGGCTCGCGGCACGGGATCAGACAAATCCAAGCCCTGCAAATAGGCCCGGCAAGCGTGGTACAGGTACAAATAGGTTTGCACCATCAAGGGCCGCTCAATGCGATTGCGGCCATCACGCGCCGGGTAGGCCACGCAGACCTGCGCCGCCGATGCGGCTGCGTTAATTGCCTGCATCTCTTGGCGCCCGGCTTGCGTAGGCCAGACTTTGTGGTGGTCGTTGGCATCCACCAGATAGGGGCCGGGATTGCGTACCACGGCGGCTGCCATTTGCGCTACGGTCTTCTGATCGCTGTCGTGCGCAGCATGGCGCAGAGCCAGCAGCAACAGGTGCAGCGTGGTGCTGCGCTGCTGGCCGTCAATCACCTCGTACATGGAAACACGCCCGAAAGCGTTGGGTACGGGCGTCATGACAATGGAGCCCAGAAAATGCTTGGGCAGGGGCTTCATGGCCGCTGCGGCGGCCGGGGCCAACTGCTTGCGTTCGAGCAGAGCATCCGCCTGGCTTTGAATATCCAACCACAGGGGCGCCACCTGTTTTTCCAGCGTCCAGACGTAACCGCGCTGGAAGATGGGAATTTGGTACTGGAACGGGGCGTTGAACAGGCCAATGACAGTGGTTTTGCTGGGTTGCATAAAAATATACTCATACACGATGCCGCGCTTTGCCAGCTTTGTTCGCGCAAGGGCAGATATGCCGCCCGATTCGCTATCGATAAAATAGCTGTCAACGCATAGGATAAAAGCGCTGGCAGCTATTTTGATTTTGGAATCTTGCACTTGCCAAAAAACGCAAGGAGTTCCTATTCCTTATAGTCACCGCCCCGCCAGGGCTGTAAAAACCGCATCCGCCGCAGGCTGTGTGGCGGGTCGCGCCCACAGCAGCAAAGCGGCGCGCTGCAGCGCCTGCCCCCGTGCGCGCATCGCCGCCTCGTCCCACTGCTGCATGTCGCTGCGGTGAAACCAGGTCGTGTTGAGCAGCAAGGCGCTTTGGCCCAAAAGAGAGCGCTTGCCCAGCACCACGCCGCCCTGTCCATCCTCGCCATCGGCAAAAGGGCCATTGCTGACGCTGCTATTGAGCGCCCCAGTCAACAAGGTCAAGTTGCCGAAACCATGCAAGGCGAACTGCCGCGCCTGGCGGGCTGCATCGCTCATATCCGCAACTTGGTAGGCCGGCACCTTGTCCCAGCTTTGCGGCATCACATGCTCAACGGTCAGGTTGGTGGGCACATGCTGGCTGCCCTGCTTGGTGCCACGGGCTGCGTACTCCAGCGCACGCAGCAAGGCGCAAACCTTGCCGGGCTTGAGTTCGGTGTAAACCGGGCGCATCAGCCACTGGTCGCCAAACTGCTGATCGTCGGGCCAACTCTCGCTGGTGGCAGTGGCGCCCAGCAACACCCGGCGCAGCGCCTCATGGGGCATTTCTGCCATGCAAACAGCTTGCAGTACGCGCAAGAAGAATCGGTTGTAGCCCTTGGTCGTCAGGCCGCAGACGCTGCGGCGCACCAGGTACGACGCCAGATCACCCACAGCCTGCTTGAGCTCTGCACTGCCGTCGGACAACCGTTCGCGCAGAGCCAGCACCACGGGTGTGACGGTGCCCACATCCAGCGCCTTGAGCAGGCGGGAAAATTCGGCCAGGTAGCCCGTACCCTCTGGCGAAATCAGTTCAGCAAAGTGGCTGCTACTGGTCTGGATGCGCTTGAGCTCATCTTCGAGCACACGCGGCGCCTGCAACCACCAACCCTTGAAAGCCTGAAACACATGGCTGACCAGAGTAGATTCTTGGCTACGCAGCACTGTGAAGTGGTAGAAAAACAGGTCAATGCGCGGGTGCAACAGGCGGCCCTGCTTTTCTTTTTCACGCCAGTAGCGGTTGGCGGTCACGGTGTTTTTCCCTGTGGCGACTTGGTCAAAATCACTCCAGTAGTCGGCATACAGCGCATCCACCGGCTGGCCCTGGCGTGCTGCCTCCAGGAACAGGAAATTGCGCACCAGATCAGAAGCCAGCAATGGCTCGCCCCGAGCGTTCAGGGTTTCAAAAATCACCTGCGGATCATCATCCACATCCAGTGACAGGGTCATGAGCTGCACCTGGTCGGCCAACGCCATGTACAGCGCCTGCGCACGCAAGGCGTCTGCATTGCCGGCCGCCGCGACGGGTGCAACGGTGTTGGTGTTGCGAATGGCTGCCACCAATGCATCGCCATAGCTGCGGTCTGGATCAGCGCCATCGGCTCGCGGCACGGGATCAGACAAATCCAAGCCCTGCAAATAGGCCCGGCAAGCGTGGTACAGGTACAAATAGGTTTGCACCATCAAGGGCCGCTCAATGCGATTGCGGCCATCACGCGCCGGGTAGGCCACGCAGACCTGCGCCGCCGATGCGGCTGCGTTAATTGCCTGCATCTCTTGGCGCCCGGCTTGCGTAGGCCAGACTTTGTGGTGGTCGTTGGCATCCACCAGATAGGGGCCGGGATTGCGTACCACGGCGGCTGCCATTTGCGCTACGGTCTTCTGATCGCTGTCGTGCGCAGCATGGCGCAGAGCCAGCAGCAACAGGTGCAGCGTGGTGCTGCGCTGCTGGCCGTCAATCACCTCGTACATGGAAACACGCCCGAAAGCGTTGGGTACGGGCGTCATGACAATGGAGCCCAGAAAATGCTTGGGCAGGGGCTTCATGGCCGCTGCGGCGGCCGGGGCCAACTGCTTGCGTTCGAGCAGAGCATCCGCCTGGCTTTGAATATCCAACCACAGGGGCGCCACCTGTTTTTCCAGCGTCCAGACGTAACCGCGCTGGAAGATGGGAATTTGGTACTGGAACGGGGCGTTGAACAGGCCAATGACAGTGGTTTTGCTGGGTTGCATAAAAATATACTCATACACGATGCCGCGCTTTGCCAGTTTTGTGCGGGTGCGCGAGGACATGCCGGCCAGGTGAAGCCAGCGGGGTGAGCGGGCGGTTCTTCCGCCGTGGCGCAAGGCCACGGGGTGATGGCAACAAGGCGTATTTTTGCTACAAAATAATGAGCTAACAGCGCTTATCCATCAAGCACTAGCAGCCCATTTGAGCAAAATTCCGGCGACCCCAAAGGCTGCCGAAACCGTCAGACGTTGCGGCCGTAAGGGCCGTCGTCGCCCATCTGCACCATGTTCTCTGCAGTGGCGAGCGGCTTGGGCTGCTTTGCAAACTTGTCGGCCACGCAGTCGGCGTAGTAGC
>JAGOGU010000120.1 GCA_017996515.1 Allobrachymonas sp. | reverse complement strand
GCAATCTGCGGCCCAGCTCGCGCGTGGTGTTGCTCAAAGGGTTTGATGCGCGCGGCATCGTTTGGTACACCAACTACCACAGCCGCAAAGGCAATGAGCTGGCAGGCAATCCGTTTGCGGCCTTGCAGTTTTTCTGGCCCGAGCTGGAGCGCGTGGTGCGTATTGAGGGACGGATCGAACCCGTCAGCGCCGAAGAAAGCGATGCCTACTTTGCCAGCCGGCCGCTGGATTCGCGCATCGGCGCCTGGGCATCGCCGCAAAGCCAAGTCATCACCAGCCGCAACGTGCTGGTGATGAATGCCGCCAAATACGGCGCCAAATACCTGCTGCACCCGCCGCGCCCGCCGCACTGGGGCGGCTACCGCCTCACACCCGATCAATGGGAGTTTTGGCAGGGCCGCAAAAACCGCCTGCACGACCGGCTACGCTACCGGCTGGAAAGCACAAGCTGGGTGCGCGAGCGCTTGGCCCCTTAAACGCCGCAGCACCTCACCTATTGGCAGCGCTTAAAGCGCCAACGCCTGCACCACGGCATCGCCCATGTATTGGGTGTTGACCTTCTTGGTGCCTTCGTTCCAGATATCGGGCGTGCGCAGCCCGCTTTCGAGCACCCGCTGCACGGCCTGCTCGATGCGATCCGCTGCTTGCGGTTGATTGAGCGAAAAGCGCAGCATCATCGCAGCGCTCAAAATCGTAGCCAGCGGGTTGGCAATGCCTTTGCCCGCAATATCGGGCGCGCTGCCGTGGCTGGGCTCGTACAAGCCCTGGTTCTTATCGTTCAGGCTGGCAGACGGCAACATGCCAATGCTGCCGGTGAGCATGGCGGCTTCGTCGCTCAAAATATCGCCAAACAGGTTGCCCGTTACCACCACGTCAAACTTTTTAGGCTCTTTCACCAACTGCATGGCGGCATTGTCCACATACATGTGATCAAGCGCTACATCGGGGTACTGCTTGTGTACCTCAACCACCACGTCTTTCCACAGCTGCGACGTCTCAAGCACGTTTGCTTTGTCTACGCTGGTGACACGCTTGTTGCGCTTTTGCGCGGCCTGAAAAGCCGTGTGCGCAATGCGCTCGATTTCCGGACGGCTGTAGCGCATGGTATCGAACCCTTCTTCCGCGCCGGGAAACAGGCCATCAACCGCCGTGCGGCGACCGCGTGGAGTGCCGAAGTAAATATCACCTGTCAGCTCGCGCACGATCAGAATGTCCAGCCCCGCCACCAGCTCGGGCTTGAGGCTGGAGGCATGCACCAGCTCTTTGTAGCAAATAGCCGGGCGCAAATTGGCATACAGCCCCAGCGCCTTGCGCAAGCCCAGAATGGCCTGCTCGGGGCGCAGGTGGCGCTCCAGCTTGTCGTATTTCCAGTCGCCAACGGCTCCAAACAGCACGGCGTCGGCCTCTTTGGCCAGCTTCAGCGTGGCCTCGGGCAGGGGGTGGCCGCTGACTTCATAAGCGGCGCCGCCCACGGGGGCGGTTTCCATTTCGAGCTTCAGGTCGAGCGCTTTCAGTACCTTGACGGCTTCGGCCACGATTTCGGTGCCGATGCCATCGCCGGGGAGAACTGCGATTTTCATAGGGGGTGCTTTCTTTGATGTTGAGAAATGGCGTGGCTGAATTTTTTGCGCCACTGCATCCAGCCGCGATGAATATAGGCGGCAAAAAAGCCATAAGGGTGGCGGCGCACGTCCTGGCCTTGCAGTGCAAGGGCGATCATATCCAAGTGCCCGCTGTTCCAGGCCCACAGCGTGCGGCCGCCGACGCTGATTTGATGGAACAGGGGCGGCAGATGCTCGTAGGGCACGCCCTGCGCGCGATACAGGCAGGCGGTGCAGCACAGCGCAAACGGTTGGTCCCACAGCGAATTGCTGTCCGACGCGATGTGCACATCCGCCGTGGCGCCCGCAGGCGTGGCCAAGGTGCGCTGGCCGCAGCGCGGGCAACAGACTTCAAGCTGCGCGGGGCGCTGGCGATGGTCGTAGCGGCTGTGGTTGGGGCCGCCTTGCCACCATGAACGCGCCCTTTGCCGCGCGGATCGGGCTTGCGGAACGGGGGAGGAATGCACGGCGGCTTTTACGTATCAAGCTGGGGCGCACAAGCCCTTAAACCGTGTGCGCCAGCCAAGGCTTGGTCGCCAGGCGGTGTGCTTCAAATGCGGCGATTTTGTCTTTGTGGCGCAGGGTCAGGCCGATGTCGTCCCAGCCGTTAAGCAGGCATTCCTTGCGGAAGGGCTGCACATCGAAAGGAATTTCACGCCCTTGGGGTGTGACGACGCGCTGGCGGGGCAGGTCGATGGTGAGCGTGTAGCCCGGGGTGACGCTGACTTCATCAAACAGCTGGCTGATTTCCGCCTCTGACAGCGAAATGGGCAACATGCCGTTTTTGAAGCAGTTGTTGAAGAAGATGTCGGCAAAGCTGGGCGCCAGAATGGCGCGAAAGCCGTATTGTTCCAGCGCCCACGGGGCGTGTTCGCGGCTGGAGCCGCAGCCGAAATTGCGCCGCGTCAGCAAGACGGATGCGCCTTTGTAGCGGGGCTGGTTGAGCACAAAGTCGGGGTTGGGCTGGCGCGCAGATTCGGGCTTGCCCGGCTCGCCTTTGTCCAGATAGCGCCATTCGTCAAACAGGTTGGGGCCAAATCCGGTGCGACGAATGGACTTGAGAAATTGTTTGGGGATGATGGCGTCGGTGTCGACGTTTTCGCGGTCAAGCGGCACCACCAGCCCTTGGTGAATCGTGAATTTTTGCATGATGCAGGTGCGGGCAAAAAGCCCATCAAAAAGGGCTTTGTCAGGCACACGGCCCAACAAAGCCCAACACAATTATTGAGAAATTTCCTGAACTTTCTCGCCTGCTTTTTCCAAGCCGCGGCCTGTGGCCTGACCCGCTTCTTTGGCATCTTGCTTGACGCCGCTCCAGGTGTTGCAGGCACTCAAAGAAAACGCAACGGCAAGCATGCCCAAAATCGCTGCAAATCGTTTCATGGTTCTATCTCCTTTCATGCAAAAGCACGGACATCGACAAAATGCCCGTGTACCGCCGCAGCCGCGGCCATGGCCGGACTGACGAGGTGCGTGCGACCGCTAGCGCCCTGGCGGCCTTCAAAATTGCGGTTGCTGGTCGAGGCGCAGCGCTCGCCCGGCTCCAGCCGGTCAGCGTTCATGGCCAGGCACATGCTGCACCCCGGCTGGCGCCATTCAAAGCCCGCCGCCTTGAAAATGGCATCCAGCCCTTCGCGCTCGGCCTGCGCCTTGACTTGCCCTGAACCGGGCACCACCATGGCCTGCTTGATGTTGGGCGCGATTTTGCGACCCAGCTTTTTGAGCATGGCGGCGGCTTCACGGATGTCTTCAATGCGGCTGTTGGTGCAACTGCCGATGAAGATCTTGTCCACATAAATATCGGTGAGTGCCTTGCCCGGCTCCAGATCCATATAAGTGAGCGCACGCTCCATGGCATTGCGTTTGCTGTCGTCCTTTTCTTTTTCAGGATCAGGCACCGCCGCCATGACGCCCAGCACCATCTCGGGGCTGGTGCCCCAGGTGACTTGGGGCTGGATGTCTTCGGCACGCAGCTCAACCACGGCATCGAAATGCGCATCGGGGTCGGAATGCAGGGTGCGCCAGTAGGCCACAGCCTGCTCCCAGTCGGGGCCACCCACAAAGCGACCGGTTGCGCGGTCTGTGCCCGGGGCAAAGGGGCGCCCCTTGATGTATTCGATGGTGGTGTCGTCCACCGCCACCATGCCGGCGCGGGCACCCGCCTCGATCGACATGTTACAGATGGTCATGCGGCCTTCCACGCTCAGGCTGCGGATGGTGCTGCCCGCAAATTCGATGGTGTAGCCGGTACCGCCCGCGGTGCCGATTTTGCCAATGATGGCCAGCATCACGTCTTTGGCGGTCACGCCCGGGTGCAGCTTGCCTTCAACCCTGACGAGCATGTTTTTGGCTTTTTTGGCAATCAGCGTTTGCGTGGCCATGACGTGCTCCACCTCGCTGGTGCCAATGCCATGCGCCAGTGCGCCCAGTGCGCCGTGCGTGCTGGTGTGGCTGTCGCCGCAAACAATGGTCATGCCAGGCAGGGTGGCGCCGTTTTCGGGGCCGATCACATGCACGATGCCCTGTTTGTCGCTCAAAAACGGAAAGTAAGCGGCCGCTCCAAATTCCTGGATATTGGCGTCCAGCGTGGTGATTTGCTCTTTGCTGGTGGCGTCGGCAATGCCGTCGTAGCCTTGCTCCCAGCCTGTGGTGGGGCTGTTGTGGTCGGTCGTGGCCACCACCGAACTGATGCGCCACAGCTTGCGGCCCGCCGCGCGCAGCCCCTCGAATGCCTGGGGGCTGGTCACTTCGTGCACGAGGTGACGGTCAATATAGAGGATGGCGGTGCCGTCTTCTTCGGTGTGGACGACGTGCTCATCCCAGAGTTTGTCGTAGAGTGTGCGAGCCATGGCGCGTGTTTCCTTGAATGAACGGAGAGGTTCTGCTTGCCGCTGCCCCTTGCCCCTGAATAGCCGCAGACTGCACACACATGCAATCAGTCAACCCGCAGGCTGCAAGCGCAGCTTGTCATACAGCCTCTATTGTGCCTTCTTCACCGGCCAGCGCGCAGACAATCGCGCATTAAGCCTTGAAGTTGGGTGGCACATCGCGCCGTGCGTGCCCCACGTACAACTGCCGTGGGCGGCCGATTTTGTATTCGGGGTCGGCAATCATCTCGTTGAGCTGGGCAATCCAGCCCACGGTGCGCGCCAGGGCAAAAATGCCGGTAAACAGGTTCACGGGAATGCCGATGGCGCGCTGCACGATGCCGGAGTAGAAGTCCACATTGGGGTAGAGTTTGCGCGAAACGAAGTAGTCGTCTTCGAGCGCGATTTTTTCCAGCTTTTTGGCCAGGGCAAACAGCGGGTCGTTTTCCAACCCCAGCTCGGTCAGCACTTCGTGGCAGGTTTCTTGCAGCAGTTTGGCGCGCGGGTCGTAGTTTTTGTACACGCGGTGGCCAAAAC
>JAGOGU010000119.1 GCA_017996515.1 Allobrachymonas sp. | reverse complement strand
TGCTTTATCAATTAGATAAGACAGCCGATGCCCCTTTGGCGGCTCGCCACTAGGCTACCATGTGCAAGGTAAGCGCCGATAACACCACAAAAATCGCCCTGCATCACGCTCCCCAGCGGCAACAATCTCGCCGCAGGCAATACCCCGCTCGGTATTGATTGTGATTCTTGTCTGGCATGCAAAAAAGGGCTTTCAGCACCTTTTTGCAGCCATGCACGCCCCAACAAAGGCGACCGCTGCGACTACACTCTGACCGACAAAATCAATCAAGCTGTGTTGACCATGAACATGCCCCGGCCCAAAACCTTGCTGTTTTTTTCCGTATGCGTCGCCATCGCCACCATCCTGCTCAAGATGGGGGCGTGGTACGTAACAGGTTCGGTCAGCTTCTTGTCAGACGGCCTGGAATCGTTCGTGAATTTGGCAGGCGCCTCATTCGCGCTGCTCATGATCATCATCGCCGAGCGCCCGGCCGATTCCGACCATCCACACGGCCACTACAAGGCCGAATATTTCTCTTCCGGCTTTGAAGGGCTGCTGATTTTTGTCGCCGCCCTGAGCATTCTGTGGGTTGCCGTCAATCGCCTGCTTCATCCGCAACCCCTGGAGCAAATCAGCTGGGGGCTGTTGCTTTCCGTAGGCAGCACGGCCATCAATGCCGCCATGGCCTGGGTATTGCTCAAAGCGGCCAAAGTGCACCATTCCATCGCGCTGGAAGCCGACGGCAAGCATTTGCGCACCGATGTGTACACCTCCATCGGCGTGATCGTAGGCATCGGCCTGGTCATGCTGACGGGCTGGCTCTGGCTGGACCCGCTGATTGCGATTCTGGTGGCGCTCAACATCCTGCGCGAAGGCTGGGGGTTGATTCACCGTTCCAGCCAAGGGCTGATGGACAGTACCGCCAGCGCAGAAGTCAATCAACTGGTGCACGATACGCTCAAACGTTTTGAAACGGTCGATGCCAACCACCAACCCGAAGTGTTTTTTGACCATGTGGTCACCCGCGCCGCGGGGCAGCGCAATTTCGCCTCCATGCATTTGCACCTGCCCGCCAACTGGTCGATACACACGGCGGCCGAGCTGCGCAACCGCGTGGAGCAGGCGCTGATCGCGGCCATTCCCACCCTGCACGCCACCATCGAGTTGATGCCCAATGGTATGGAGCCTATACGGGCGCTGATCAATCAGCCCCTGCATGGCACAACCGCAGCGGCCCACCCCACAACGCCACCGCCCGAGCAGCCCCCTGTGAACAAATAATGCAAGCGGCCTATCTGCGCCGCACAAGTTTTAATGCAATGGCAGCATATCGTCGTCAGCGCCTGGCACCCGCGCGTCTTGCATGCTGGCGCTGGCAAGGGCTTCGCGCCACAGGCGGCGCGGCACATGGTTTTGCAGCAGGTGCACGATGCGCTGTTGCAAAGCGGGCGTATCCGCCGTGCTGGTGGTTTGCACCAGCACATCCAGCGTAAAGTCCACATCCAGCGTTTGCAGGCGCTGCCCCAGCGCCCGCGCCTGATCGGCTGGCATATCGGCATCGCCATGCAGCCAGTGCAGGCTGGTTTGTTCAGACAGGGGCGTTGCTTGCTCAGGCAAGTGGCCCCCTACGGCAAACAGCCGGGCACAAATGTGGGCCTCCTCTTGCATGGCGGCCTGCAAAGCCACACTGGCCGCCACGCCTTGCGCGACCAAGGCCGTGCGGGCAAAGTTCAAACCGGTATGCGCCTGCCAGCGTTGCAGCACAGCTTGCAGCGCCGCCACGGCAGCAGGCATCGCGCTCGCGCCTTGCAACACCGCAGCAGGCGTCGCCAACACCGCCACCAGCCCCTGCGGAAAATGCTGTGCCAGGGTTTGCGCCAAAGCCTGCCAGTCGGCCGGCTGCTGCTCTGCGCCGTGCAGCAGCACGAACAGTTGCTGCGGCTCTTGCGGCCAGGCCACTACCCAATCACCCGCAGCGGGCAAAGGGGTAGGCGCAGCAACGTCTGGCGTATTCGATGCTTGCTGGGTCATGGCTGTGCTCCTGTGGATGCGGTGGACACGGCATGTGCCAGCCAGCGGGCAATGGCTCGGGGGTAGATGATGTGCTCTTGCGTCTGTACGCGCGCAGCCAGCGTGCTGGCGGTGTCATCCGGCAAAACGGGCACCACGGCCTGCTCCAGAATCGGGCCATGATCCAACTCGGCCGTGACTTGGTGCACCGTGCATCCGGCAAAGCGGCAGCCCATATCGATCGCGCGCTGGTGCGTGTGCAAGCCGGTGAATGCAGGCAGCAAAGAAGGGTGAATGTTCAGCAAACGCCCCGCATACCGGCCCACAAACTCGGGCGTCAGAATGCGCATGAATCCTGCCAGCACCACCAAGGCGGGCGCATGGCTGTCAATAGCCTGCGCCAAAGCCGCATCAAACGCGGCACGGTCAGCAAACGCCTTGTGATCAACCACCGCGGTGGCTATGCCGTGCTGCTGCGCCCACTGCAGCCCGCCCGCATCGGCCTTGTTGCTGATGACGGCGGCCACGCGCGCGCCGTAGCGTTGCTGCCAGTTGTCACGCTGGGCGGCCTGCGCAATGGCCGCCATATTGGAGCCATTGCCAGAAATGAGGATGACGATGTTGCGAAGCGAAGAAACCATGCGCGCATTATCCCGTATGGCTTTGGCGGCCTGGCAGATGGCCGCATGAAACGCTTACGGCGCCAGCGTTATCACATCCACCCTAGGCATCACGCCCAGCCGTGCGGGTAGGCCGATCATGCCCGTTCCCGCTGTCACGAACAAATCTCCGGCGGGTGTAGCGTACTGCCCTTCATACCAGCCATAACGACTCATGCCCGGCAGTACCCGGTTGCGGGTCACCCATGGCAACCGGATTTGCCCGCCGTGGATATGGCCGCTGACCATGACGGTGGCGCTGGCAGCCGGCGGTAGCAGCGCAGCGGTGTCTGGCTGGTGCATCAGCACCAAGCGGGGCAAGGTGGCAGGCTGTTGCAACAATTGCGCAATGTCCTGCCGGGGGCTACCGCCCCATAAATCGCTCAAGCCCACCAGCTCCCACCCTTTGAAGGTATGGCTTTTGCCTTCCAGCAGCTGCACGCCCAACTGCTGCAAGGTCTGCCGCAAAGGTTCTTCCAGATCGGGGCCGGGAGCTTGCGTATCGTGGTTGCCCAGCACGCCAAATACCGGTCGTCGCAACTGTTTCAACGGTTCCAGTACGGCGTGCAAATCGTTTTCAGGCTCGTATGTCCAGTCGCCCGTTACCACAACGGCATCGACTTCTTGCGCGTTGATGGCGGCAACCAGCCGCTTCAACTGCCATGGGCGCACGAACAGCCCGACATGGATGTCTGATACCAAGGCAATGCGCAAAGGCTGCACGAGCACGGCATGGGCAACTTGCTGCACCCGGATGTGATGCGTATGCACCTGCAACAGGCGCGGCTCGACCAGGCCGCTATACGCCACCAGCAACAGCAGCCCCGCCCACAGCCAGGCCGCCCAAAAACGGGGCTTGCGCCATAGCTGTGCGCCGATCTCGATCAGCAAAGGCAACACGGCCCATGTGCCCCAGTAAATCCACAGCTTGACCAGGCTGACCCACTCGCGCCCGGGTACCAGCCAACGGCCCTGCATATCCCACCAGGCCACGGGCAGGCTCAGCAGCACCCAGCCCCAGCCGATGCCACGGCCAATACGCGCCACGGTAGAAAGGGCGACAGGGGATAAAGAGGAGCGTTCTACGGGGATGGACATAAGCGCCGATAATACGCCCCCATGAAAATCTACCGCGGCCTGCACCGCTTCCCTTCTGCGCCCTGTGCATTGACCATTGGCAATTTCGATGGCGTACACCGTGGCCATCAGGCCATGATGCAGCGGCTGCGGCAAGAGGCCCGGCAGCGCGGGCTGCCCGTTGGCGTGCTCACTTTCGAGCCGCACCCGCGCGACTACTTCGCCCGCTTGCGCCAGCAGCCCGATCTGGCCCCTGCGCGCATCACCACCCTGCGCGACAAGATGGATGCCCTGGCCGCGCTGGATATCGACTACGCCATCATCCTGCCCTTTCGCGCGCAGTTGGCCGCCTTGTCGGCACAGCAGTTCGTGCAGCAAATTTTGCTGGATGGCCTGCACGCCCGCTACGTGCTGGTGGGCGATGATTTTCGCTTCGGCACCCAACGCGCAGGCGACCTGCATCTGCTGCAGCACATGGCGGCCCAGCACGCCTTCGACGTTGGCTGCATGCAGGAGCAATCCGTGCTGGGGCTGCGCGCCAGCAGCACGGCCGTGCGCCATGCCCTGCAACAGGGGGATATGCACACCGCTGCCGCCCTGCTCGGCCGCCCTTATGCCATCAGCGGCCATGTGGTGCACGGACGCAAACTGGGCCGCAGCCTGCAAGCGCCCACCCTGAACCTGCGCTTTGCCCACTGGAAGCCCGCTGCCAGCGGCATTTTCGTGGTGCAGGTACATGGCCTGACGCCTGACGCCCAGCCCTTGCCCGGCGTAGCCAATATGGGGGTGCGCCCCTCGCTTGATCCCAACGACATCAACGGCGGCCGCGTGCTGCTGGAAACGCATTGCCTGGACTGGCCGTCCACGCTGGGGGCTGAAGGGGGCTACGGTAGAATCATCCGCGTGGAACTGCTACATAAACTGCACGACGAACGCAAATACGACAGTCTGGACGCACTGCAACAAGGCATTGCGCAAGACTGCGCCGACGCGCGCGCCTGGTTTGCCCAAAATCACACCCAAACGCGCCGCCAGACCACGCGCGATCGAATTTGACGCCCGCTCTGCGCAGCGCCCCGCTGCGGCAGCGTGCATGCATGCCTCGTGCCCCTATGTACCGATGCCGTTTGCGGGATGCCCCTTCGATATTCCGGCATCCCTCGCAGCGCCGGCTCCCGCCCCCATACCGACTATTCAACTGATCGCACCGATACACCATCATGTCTGAAGAAAAAAAAGATTACCGCAAAACGCTCAACCTGCCCGACACCCCTTTCCCCATGCGCGGCGACTTGCCCAA
>JAGOGU010000008.1 GCA_017996515.1 Allobrachymonas sp. | reverse complement strand
GCTACACCGGGCGCGGCGTCATCACCACCGCCACCTACCCTGCCCGGCAATTTGGCGTGGGCTCGGCCATGGGGCTGATGAAAGCCGCGCGCCTGTGCCCGCAAGCCATTTTGCTGCCCGCCCATTTCGATCGCTACCGCGACTATTCGCGGCGCTTCAAAGCCATCATCACCGAAATCGCCCCCGTGATGGAAAACCGGGGCATTGACGAGGTGTATATCGACCTGACCCATGTGCCCGGCGGCCAGCGAAAAGGCGGCTATGCGCTGGCGCGCCTGATTCAGCAAAGCATTTTCGATGCCACGCAGCTCACCTGCTCGATTGGCGTTGCGCCCAACAAACTGCTGGCGAAGCTTGCCAGCGAGTTCAACAAGCCCAATGGCATCAGCATTGTGCAGCCTGATGATGTGCAGCGCCTGATCTGGCCCTTGCCTTGCCGCAAGCTCAACGGCATTGGCCCCAAGGCAGATGCCAAGCTCGCGGCACTGGGCATTCACACCCTGGGCGAATTGGCGGCCCGCGAGCGCCTTTGGCTGATGGAGCATTTTGGCCGCAGTTACGGCGCCTGGTTGTTTGATGCTGCCCATGGGCATGACGACAGCCCCGTGGTCACGCACAGCGAGCCGGTTAGCATCAGCCGGGAAACCACTTTCGAGCGCGACCTGCACGCCGTGCACGACAAGGCCGAGCTGGGCCATATCTTTACCACGCTGTGCGAGCGTGTGGCCAGCGACTTGCAGCGCAAGGGCTATGTGGGAAAAAGCATCGGCATCAAGCTGCGTTATGCCGACTTTCGGATCGTGACGCGCAACACCACAATCGACCATTACACCGCCGATGCCCGCGAGCTGCGCAAGGTGGCGGGCTTGTGCCTCAAGCGCGTGGACTTGCAGCAGCCCCTGCGCCTGCTGGGCGTGCGCGTAGGCAGTTTGGTCGCTGCCACAAGCTCGGCTGCAAAGCATGATGCCTTGGGCGCACCCCACGCCATGGGTGAGTTGTTTGCCGATCACCCGGATGCAGCCGCATGAGCTGATCGCCCGCCCCGGGCCTACCGGCTTCTGCCCAAGATGGGCTTGCCGCACAACTTGCCACAACTTCTTCGCCGGTGCACGCCGTGAAACACCATTTTTTTGACGGCTGGCGCGATAATGGCGCCCATGTCTGACGCCGTCTTCAACCGTACGCCCATGTGGCGCATTGCCGCTTCGCTCTTGCGCGGCATCGATATCCCCTTGCTGCTGGGCATGCTGGCGCTGGTCGCCATCAGCCTCACGGCCATGTATTCGTCCGCCTTTGATTTTTCCGGACGCTTCAACACCCATGCCCGCAATATCGCTCTGGCGATGGCGCTGACCTTTGTCGTGGCACAAATTCCCCCACAAAAAATCTCCTTGCTGACCTTGCCCCTGTACGGCCTGAGCATCGTCCTGCTGCTGGCGGTGGCGGCATTTGGCATCACCAAAAACGGTGCCACCCGCTGGGTCAATGTTGGCGTAGTGATTCAGCCCAGCGAACTGCTCAAAATCTCGCTGCCCTTGATGCTGGCGTGGTGGTTTCAAAAACGCGAAGAGCAGTTGCGCCCGCTGGACTATTGCGTGGCCGCCGCCCTGCTGCTGGTGCCCATTGCCCTGGTGCTGAAGCAGCCCGATCTGGGTACCGCCTTGCTGGTCTTGATGGCGGGCCTTGCCGTAATCTTTTTTGCCGGCCTGCCCTGGCGCCTGGTGCTGCCGCCCATTGTGCTGGCCGGCGTAGGCATTGTGCTGCTGATTCTGCTGGAGCCCCAGCTATGCGCCGATGGCGTGAAATGGTATGTGCTGCGCTCTTACCAGCAAGTGCGCGTCTGCACCCTGCTCAACCCCATGCGCGACCCGCAGGGCAAGGGCTTCCACATCCTGCAAGGCATGATCGCGATTGGCGCGGGCGGCATCTCGGGCCGAGGCTTTATGCGCGGTACGCAAACCCACCTCGAATTCATCCCCGAGCGCACCACCGACTTCATCTTTGCCGTGTATTCGGAAGAATTTGGCCTGCTGGGCAACCTGCTGCTGCTGAGCGTTTATCTGTTCATGATTTGGCGCATTTTGTGGATTGCCGCCCATGCGCAAACGGTTTTTTCCCGCTTGCTGGCTGGCTCCATCGGCATGATTTTCTTCACCTATGTTTTTGTCAATATGGGCATGGTCAGCGGCATTTTGCCGGTAGTTGGCGTGCCCCTGCCCTTTGTCAGCTACGGCGGCACGGCTATGCTGACTCTCGGGCTGGCACTGGGTATGGTGCTTTCCATCGGCAAATACAGCAAGCTGCAACAGCACGTCAGCAGGCTCTGAGCATCATCCCCACCAAGTCAAGAGCCCGACTGAATCCGTTTGTTTAGCCCTCAGCAAAAGCCCAAGCCATTTGGCTTTTTGGTGTAATGGGGAGCCATTGAGCAGCCCTGCCTTCCCTACCCCGCCCCATCAGGCACCACTTCTTGCGCATAGTCTTGCAAGGCATCCAGCACAGCTTGGCCTTTGGCGTCTGCATCGGGGTACAGGGCGTCCAGCGCTTCCAGAAAATCATCCACGGTGCGGGCTTTGTCCTGCCCGTCAATCAGGCGGGCGGCGCAATGGGCGTGCCAGCGTTGCTGCTCGTCAGCCGAGAGAGTCTGTGGAAAGTTGCGCGCACGATAACGCCAGAAAACCTCTTCCAGCCGCTCGTCTTCAAAGCCGGTGCGCGCGTCGGCCAGGTCTGCTGCGGGCAGGGTGCGCAGGTGCTCCAGCTTGCGCCGATCGGCCGTGCTGACAAAGCCTGCGTACAGGCCGCCATCCACCCCCGTTTCATCACCGAGCTGATCGGGGCGGCTAAATACCTCAGCCCAGATGCTGCTCATATCGGGCAAGGCGCGCGCCATTTCGGCATGCCGGGCGGCTTGCGACAGATCGATGTGCCAACGCTCGGCCTGCTGGGGAGACAGCACGTTCAGATTGCGCACCACCATGGGCGAGCGGTTCAGGTGGATGGTTTTGATGGGCAGGCGCTGCACGCCTTCGGGCAGTTCGTCGGCGCGCACAAACAGCCGCGCGCGGATATCGGCGGCCGACAGACTTGCCAGCTCTTGCGGGTTGAAACGCAAATCCCAGGCGATGACTTCGTTGCGGTTACTTGGGTGGCTGGCCAACGGCCACATCACGGCCATGCAGCCATATTGCACCGGCAACATGCCCGACACATGCAAAAAAGGTTGCGCTTGCTGGCTGTCTGCAGGCAGGCCCATTTCCTGCGCCACCGCATGTTTGCTACGCAGCTTCAAGGCAAAGTCAAACAGGCGGGGCTGCTGTTGTTGCAACAGGCGCGCCACCGCTATGGTGGCGTATACGTCTGACAGGGCATCGTGCGCCGCTTCGTGCTTCAGGCCGTTGGCTGCACTGAGGTGTTCCAGCTTGAAGCTGGTACTGCCGTCTTCATGCTTGGGCCAAACAATGCCATCAGGCCGCAGGGCGTGCGCCAGGCGCATCACGTCCAGCAAGTCCCAGCGGCCGCATTCATTCTGCCATTCGCGACCATAGGGGTCGATCAGGTTGCGCCAAAACAGAAAGCGGGTAAATTCATCATCGAAGCGGATGCTGTTGTAGCCCACGCCAATGGTGCCGGGCTGCGCCAATTCGGCATGAATACGCTCGGCAAACGCCTGCTCTGCCACCCCGCTTTGCAGGCATTGCTGCGGCGTGATGCCCGTGACCAGACAGGATGCCGGGTCGGGCAAATAGTCGGGCGCGGGCTTGCACAGCAAATTGATGGGTTCGCCCACGATGTTGAGTTGCGCATCGGTGCGGATGGCGGCAAACTGCGCGGGGCGGTCGCGGCGCGGGTCGATGCCGAAAGTTTCGTAATCGTGCCAAAGGAAGGTATGTGTCATGCCGCCATTATTTCATTACCCATCCAACCGCCTAGACAGGATCCCGGTATTCAGCCCCCCAACCCGCCGCCCATGCGGCACAACGCCCCAACGGATTGCGCGGGTCGTCAAAATTGACCACCACGATATGGTCGGCCGCCGCAGGGGCGGCGGGCCGCTCTGTGCTGCGGCCATCGGTCAGCAGCCACAGCGTTCGCCTGCCTGAGCCATGACGCAGACGGTAGCTGTGCAGCACCTGCTGTGCCTGCTGCAAACAACTGGCAATAGGCGTGCCACCGCCGCTGCCCAAGGTTTGAATGCGCGCAATGGCCGACCGCCGCGCAGGACCAGGCGCTTTCAGCAGCTGCACGCCCTGCCCGCTCAACGCCAGAATGGCTACCTGGTCGCCTGCGCGTGTGGCATCGTCCACCAAACGGGCGGCATAGGATTTGGCCAGGTTCAGGCGGCCATTCCTGCGCATGGAGCCGGAGGCGTCCAGCACAATCAGATGGAAACTGGCTGCATCAAGCGGCTGACGCACATACTGGATATGACGGCGCTGCAAGGGCTGCGCCCCTTTATTGCGCAGTGTGCGCAGCCAGTGGATACGCCCTTGCTCGCCCCCTGTTTGGTGCAGACCCACACGCCCTGCCAGCAGAGGCATGTGTGCTGTGGATGCAAGCCACCGCTGCCCGCCATGCACAAGGGGTGCCAAAGGTGCACGGCCAACAGGGTGGCTCAGACTTTTTTTGGCGCGTGTTTGCTTGCCAAGCCAACGGGCATTGGGATGGCTGACATAGCCTGCGGTTGCACTGGCAATGCACCCCAATCTCCGTCTGGTGCAGGTTGCACCGATGACGCATCCGCCGGTGCAGCCTGCGGGGCCGCATGCGCTTCTGCCCCCGGGTTTGCCGTATGGCCTGAATGCCCTGTATGGTTGGGCGCTTCGGCAGATGACGCCGGAGGCGCTGTGGCCTGATGCTGCGGGCTATTTGCACCGGATGGCTTAGCAGGTGGCACCGTCGCGTCAGGCGGGTATAGGCGGCGATGCGCCAGCGCCAGATCGGCCACGGCATCCACATCATCAGCGCCCACTTCTGCGCACCCCGCCAAAGCGGCATGCGCACGTGCGGCTTTGACCAGAACCAGGTCAGCCCGCAGGCCATCTACCCCTGCAGCCAACGCCCATTGCGTGGCGCGCTCAATCACGGCATCATTCCAGCCGATATGCGGCAAGGTGGCACGGGCAGCTACCACCTGCTGCTGCAACTGCGCCTGCATCTGGGCATATTCATCCAGCATGGCTTGCGGCTGATGCTCAAACGCCAGGCGCGTGCGCACAATGGCTTGCCGCAACTGCGGCGAATCGGGGTTGCCCAGCGTTACCGATAAACCAAAACGATCCAGCAGTTGCGGTCGCAACTCGCCTTCTTCGGGGTTCATGGTGCCAATCAGCACGAAGCGCGCTGCATGCCGCTGCGAAATGCCATCGCGCTCGATCACATTCACGCCGCTGGCGGCTACGTCGAGCAAGGCGTCCACCAGCGCATCGGGCAGCAGGTTGACTTCATCCACATACAGAATGCCGCCATGCGCACGGGCGATCAATCCTGGCAAGAACTGCACCTGCCCGTCACGCAAAACATTTTCCAGATCGAGCGTTCCTACCAGCTGCTCCAGACTGGCCGCCAGGGGCAGGCTGATGAACGGCGCATCTGGCAACAAGGCTGCCAGCGCGCGGGCTGCGGTGGACTTGGCAGTGCCGCGCGGGCCGCTGATCAATACGCCGCCTATGCCGGGATCAACCGCTGCCAGCAGCAACGCCTGCCGCAACTGGGGATAGCCTTGCAGCGCGGCAAACGGAAAAGCGTGCTCGCTGGCGGGTTGCAATGCAGGCGTGCTGCCTGAGGGTTGGTTTGTGTGTTGCTTCATGCTCTTTACTCTGCGCCCATTTCCAGGCGCTGTTCCAATTCCAGCAGGGTTTGCGCGATGCGCTCGGGGTGCTGGCCCGGCTCCTGCCACAGGCCGCGCCGCACAGCTTCGAGCAGGCGCTCACCCATGCTGCGCAAGGCTTGCGGATTGTGCTGCTCCAGAAACTGGCGCGTGTCGGCATCGTGCATATAGGCATCGGCCACCATGGCGTATTGGTGCGCACCAATCAGGCCCGTGGTGGCATCAAACGCAAACAGATAATCTACCGTAGCGGCCATTTCAAACGCGCCTTTGTACCCGTGGCGTTTGACCCCCGCTATCCACTTGGGGTTGACCACGCGGGCACGCACCACCCGCGCCAGTTCTTCGCTCAACGTGCGAATGCGCACGGCGCCGGGTGTGCTGAAGTCACCATGGTAAAGCGCCGGCTGCTGGCCGCGCAGATGCTCTACCGCTGCGGCCATGCCCCCGTGGAACTGATAGTAATCGTCTGAATCCAGAATGTCGTGCTCGCGGTTGTCCTGATTGTGAATGACGGCTTCCAGTCGCGCCAGTTGGCGTTCGAAAGGCGCGCGCGCTGCTGCGCCATGTTGGTCTTGCCCATAGGCAAAAGCACCTGCGCGCAGATAGGCTTGCGCCAGATCATGTACATCGTCCCAGCGGCGGCTGTCGATCAGCTCTTGCAAACCCGCGCCGTAGCCGCCCAACCGTGGGCCAAACACGCGCCAGGTCGCCTGCCGGTGGGCCTCTTGCTCTGCCAGTCCCTGCGCCATGCCGGCCGCCCGGTCTTGCTGCACGCGCACGCGAATGGGATTAACCTCATCCGGCTCGTCATCGGCCGAAATGGCAGCCACGGCTTGCACGGCCGTGTCGAACAGATGAATAAGGTTAGGAAAGGCATCACGAAAAAAGCCCGAAATGCGCAGCGTGACATCTACGCGCGGACGGTTGAATACCGACATGGGCAGCACCTCGATATCCACCACCCGGTTGCTGGCCTGCGCCCATTTGGGCCGCACGCCCATCAGCGCAAAAGCCTGGGCCATGTCTTCGCCCGCGGTGCGCATGGTGCTGGTGCCCCACACCGACAGGCCCACGGCCTGCGGCCAGCGGCCATGGTCTTGCAGATGCCGATCAATCAGGCGCTCGGCCGCCTGTTGCCCCATGGCATAAGCGGTAGGGGTAGGCACGGCACGTGTATCAACCGAATAGAAATTGCGGCCAGTGGGCAGCACATCGGGCCGCCCGCGTGACGGCGCACCGCTTGGCCCTGGCGGCACGAAACGGCCTTGCAGGCCGCGCAGCAATTGGGTCATTTCCTGCGATCCGCAGACATCCAGCCGCGCCGCTAATACCGTGCGCACATGCTGCAACACGCACGCCGAACGCGGCCAACGCGCAGCATCAGGCAGCTCGTTTTGCTCAATCCACTGCGCGGCCAACAGTTCCAGCCGCTCGCGCGTGTGGCCCGCATGTCGCCAGGGCGCATCGCTTTGCGCCAGCAGCTCGGGCGGGCGCGGCCCGATCCAGGGCTGGTTCCAGTCCGGATCCAAGGGGTCAAAATCGCCCAGCGCCAAATCATCCGCCAAGGCGTGCAGCAGGCCCATCTGCTCAGGCGCAGCGCCACGCGAAAAACGCGCCAGCGCCACCAGCGTTTCGGTACGCTGGCGGCCTTGCGGCGAGCACCCCAATATGTGCAAGCCGTCGCGAATCTGCGACTCCTTGATTTCGCACAGATAGGCATCCAACCGTTGCAGCAGTTGCTGGCGGGCAGCCTCATCTGCCGGGGCATCCAACCCCAAATCCAGATGCAGGCGGTTGGCCAAAATTTGCTCCAGCATACTTTGGCGCAGGCGATCGGCGCGGCGCGGATCCAACGCCAGCGCCTCGTAATATTCGTCCATTTGTTGCTCAAGAGCGCGCAATGGGCCATATGTTTCGGCACGCGCCAGCGGCGGCATCAGGTGGTCGATGATGACGGCCTGCGCACGGCGCTTGGCCTGGCTGCCTTCGCCCGGATCGTTCACGATGAAGGGGTACAGATGCGGCAGCGGCCCCAAAACCACATCGGGCCAACAACTGGCGCCCAGCGCCACGCTTTTGCCAGGCAGCCATTCCAGATTGCCGTGCTTGCCCACATGCACGACGGCATCGGCCCCCCATACGCGACGCAGCCAGAAATAAAAAGCCAGATAGGCATGCGTGGGCACCAGGTCGGCATCGTGGTAGCTGGCCACCACATCCAGATCGCGCCCACGCGCAGGCTGTATGCCCACAAACACATTCCCCAGCCGAAGCCCTGCAATCATGAAGCGGCTGCTGCGCACCATGGGGTCTTGCGCGGGCGGGCCCCACAGTTCGTTTACGGCTTGCTGCAATTCGGCAGGCAGTGCGGCAAAGTCCGCCAAGTAGTCTGCCATGGCCAAGCTCTGCCCGGCGGGCCGCCAGTCGTTGGCCCCCACATCATTGGTTACGCCTGCGGTCAAGCGCGCCATCAGCGCATCGCTGTCGGCGGGCACCTCTGCAAGGTGGTAGCCCTGTGCCTGCAAAGCTTGCAGAATGCGCACGGTAGAAGCAGGCGTATCCAACCCCACACCATTGGCCAGACGCGCATCGTCATTGGGGTAGTTGGCCAAAATCAACGCCAAACGCTGTTCAGCCGCGGCCTTGTGGCGCAGCACACACCAGCGCCGCGCCAGCTCGGCCACAAAGGCGATGCGTTCTGGCTCAGGCTGGTAGCGCACCACATCCACCTGCGTTTTTTCGCAGCGCCAGGCCATGCTTTTAAAGCTGACGGGGCGGGTGCTGATGCGCCCGTCTACTTCGGGTAGCACCACCTGCATGGCCAGATCGCGCGGTGCCAGGCCATGCGGATCGGCCGCCCACTGCTCTTGCGCGCACCCCACGGTGATGATTTGCAATACTGGCGCATCACCCGCCAGCAAGGGGGACGCAGCCATTTCATCCCCTGGCTCTGCGCCCAGGCTGCCCACGGCAAAACTGGTGGCGTTCAATACCACATCCACGGCATGCTGCCGTGCCAGCGTCTGCACCGTTTGCAGACTACTGGGTGATTTGAGCGAATCCACCGCCAGCGCCAGTGGATTGATGCCACGCGCGTGCAGCGCAGCCATGATGGCATCGAACACTGCCGTATTGCCCGACAAGGCGTGGGCGCGATAAAACAGCAGCAGCGCGGTTGGTGCACCAGGCAGGTGGGGCAAAGCTCTTTCGGGCCAGTGCGGCGCCGTCAGCGGCATGGCACGCGGTGCAGGCGGCATATCGCCCAAGCCCCATACCCTGTGGCCAATCAGTGCGAAAAAGGCTTGGGCATTGGCACGCCCGCCTTCGCGCAGGCATTGCCAGAGAAAGCGGCAGTCGTGCACAGGCGCGGTGCTGCGCATCAGCAGTTGCGGGTCTTCGGTGGTATCGCCAGAAAACAGTGCCAACCATTGGCTGCGCTGCCCGGCCAGCTCAGTGACCCGCTCCACCACATAGGCCCAATCAGCCGGGCTGCCCAAGTGATCGATGATGACAACACGGGCTTTTTCCAGCACATCATCCACATACCAATCCATGGATGCAGGCTGCCGCAACCACATCAGGTTGGCCAGCCGAACCGATGGAAAATCGGCAGGCAAAGCGGCTGCCGCTTCTGCCAGCGAAGACAGCACGGTGTCGGCCGCACTCAGCACGACGATGTCGCCCGGCGTTTGCTCGATACGCACAACGCCTTGGCCGCCATCTTCAACATAACCGCCGGGCTTGGTGGAAAGCAGATGCATACAAAGGTTCTGACAAAAACGTGGGCTTTTTCAGGAGCTTGCTTGAGTGCATAGGCGCCCGCCCGGCCTACGCAGCCAAAGCGGCTTGCAGTTCGCGCTGCAATTGCTCGGCAAGCAGGTCATGGCCGATCACCACCAGACGGCTGATGCGCTCTTCATCAGCGCGCCAAGGTCGGTCAAAGTGGCTATCCAACCGCTGCCCCACACCTTGCACCACCAGGCGCATGGGTGTATCGGGCAGAGCCACAAAGCCTTTGACGCGATAAATTTCGTGGCGCTGCACCAACTCGGCCAACGCGGCCAGCAGGCGCTGTCGGTCGTGCACGTGCAGGGTGAGCGGTACAGAATCAAAGCTGTCGTGATCGTGGTCTTCTTCCTCATCATGGTGTGTGCGGCGCGCATCCACCACCTCTTCTACCGCGCAACGCATGCCCAGCAGCAGGTTCACATCCAGGTGGTCGGGCTGAATCCGCACCGCCTGCACGCCGGGCTGCGTGTGGCGTTTGACGATGCTTTCTACCTCGGCCAACGCCTCTTCTGACAAGCCCTCTGCCTTGCTGAGCATGACCAGGTCGGCCATGAGAAGCTGATCTTCGAACAGCTCGGCCAATGGGGATTCGTGGTCGAGGCTATCGTCCGCACGCCGTTGGGCATCCACCGCTTGCGGATCGTCGGCAAAGCGGCCATCGGCCACGGCAGGCGCGTCTACCACAGTCACCACAGCATCCACGGTAAACGCATTGCGCAGACTTGGCCACTGAAACGCCTGCACCAGCGGCTTGGGCAGTGCCAAGCCCGAAGTTTCGATCACCAAATGATCAATCTGCTCGCGCCGTGCGGCGAGTTGCTCCATCACCGGCGCGAACTCTTCCTGCACGGTGCAGCACAGGCAGCCATTGGCCAGCTCAAACAACTGGCCGTTATCCGCGCCGCTTTCATCGCACCCCAGGCCGCAACCGCGCAGCAGTTCGCCATCAATGCCCAATTCGCCAAATTCGTTCACGATCACGGCGATGCGCTTGCCCTGGGCATGGCTCAAGATCTGGCGCAGCAGCGTGGTTTTGCCCGCACCCAAAAATCCGGTGACGATGGTGGTGGGTATCTTTTGCAGATTCATGGCGTTTTTCTTTATCGTGCTTCCAATCAAATACGGCTTCAATCTTCAATGCCGCGCTGCGCCGGTATGCCCGCTGCAAAGTGGTGCTTGACCAACGTCATCTCTGTAACTGTGTCGGCATATGCTGTCAGTTCTTCCGGCGCATAGCGCCCGGTAAGCACCACCGTGACGTGTTCCGGCCGCTCGCGCAGGCAGGCCAGCACATCGTCCAGTGCAATCCAGCCGTAGCGCAGCGGGTACATGATTTCGTCGAGGATGACCATGAAGTGCTCGCCCGCACGGATCGTGGCCGCCGCCCGCGCCCAGCCTGCCTGCGCCAACTCGGCTGAATGTTCCAGATCACGGCTTTTCCAGCTGAAGCCATCGCCCAACCCCTCGATCGGAATGCCCAGCTGCTCGAACAGGCGGTGCTCGCCAAAACGGGCAGAAGGCACTTTCATGAACTGGTAGATCTTGACCTTTTTACCGCGACCATGCGCACGTATCGCCAACCCGAAAGCCGCCGTGCTTTTGCCCTTGCCTTTACCCGTATGCACCATAACCAGCCCCCGGCGCTTGCCTTGCGGGCGCGGGGTGGTGCGCTCAGCAGGTGGTGTGATGATTTCCATTGTGCGAGATTCAAACCTTCACCGTCGTGCAACAGGCAGCTGGCGCCTGTTCACAAAAACCATGACCCAAAATGCTGGGGGAGCAAAAGCAAGATATGCACACGACATGCCTATCAGCCACGCCACAGCGGCTGATGGCGCCCATGTTCAAAGACGGGAGGAAAACATGCATCATCCTGGCCTTGACCGCCTTCCCCGGCAGTTTGGAGCGAACACGGCGCGCCCGCAGGCGCACCCCTTGTTGGCCGGTATCCGGGCTGGTGGAAGCAGGCTCTGTCGCCTTCCCAGGTTTTATGTCCAAACCCAGTGGCTATCGACAAAAGCCGAGAGCAAACCGCTCTCGTCCACTTACCGTTGCGGGGGCAGCGCAGGTTAAGCCGTTTGCCTATGGCATGCGCAGCGCATTCTGTGCGCGGCAGCTCTCCTGCTTCCCGTTTAACTGCAAAACGATGAACCGTTTTGCGGGCACCAACCCGCGCATTCTATATCAAAGCCCTAACAGGGATCCATCGGGAAAACTTTAATGCGGGCTGAGCGCATGGCCAATCATGCGCGAGGTGATGTCCACAATCTCGATCATGCGCTGGTAAGGCATGCGGGTGGGGCCAATCACCCCCAGTGTGCCTACTACTTGCCCATTGACAGCGTATGGCGCACTGACCATGGAAAGCTCTTCCAGCGGCGTGGACTGGTTCTCGCCCCCGATATAGATGCGAATGCCCGCGGCTTGGCTGGTTTCATCTAACAGGCGCATGAGCAGTGTTTTTTGCTCGAACAGGTTGAAGGCCCGGCGCAGCTGGCTCATATCTTGCGCAAAATCGCTCACCTCCAGCAGATTGCGCTCGCCCGCAATCACCACATCGTTTTGTTCGTCTTGCGCCGCTTCGGTGCTGGCGGCAATGGCTGCCTGCATCAGGGCGGCGATTTCGCTGCGCAGGTTTTCGACTTCGCCCTTCAGGCGCAGCGCCACCTGTTCCAGCGCCAGGCCACTGAAATGCGTGTTGAGGTAGTTGCCCGCCTCGACCAACTGGCTGGGCGTGAAGTCGCTATCGGTAAACAGCACGCGGTTTTGCACATTGCCTTCGAGCGAAACGATGATGACCAGAATCCGCTTTTCAGACAGGCGCAAAAACTCGATATGCCGAAACGCCGAGCTGTGGCGCGGGCTCATCACCACGCCCACGAATTGCGACAGGCTCGAGAGCATATGCGCCGCGTTGGCAATAACTTTTTGCGGCTGGTCGGGCGGCAGTGCCAACGCGGGCGGCGGCACACTGTCCGTCAGGCTTTCGGGCTCGGCAGTAATCAGCGTATCCACAAACAGACGATAGCCGCGTGCCGTGGGCACCCGCCCGGCCGAGGTGTGCGGGCTGATGACCAGACCCAGCTCTTCCAGATCCGACATGACATTGCGGATGGTGGCGGGCGACAGCTCCAGCCCCGCTGCCTTGGAAAGCGTGCGCGACCCCACGGGCTGACCGTCTGCGATATAGCGGTCCACCAGGGTTTTGAGCAATAACTTGGCGCGGTCGTCCAGCATGAGCGGCATTTTAATGATCTAATTGGCGCCATGCATGCCCAAGCATTCCAACACGTTGCCCTGATTGGCAAATATCTGCCGCCTTCGGTTGCCGCTGCTGCCAGCGCCGCATCCTCTGCGGCCACACCCTCTACCACCCCGCCCAGCACGCTTTCTGCACATGCCTTGCAGCGTGTGGCGCAGTGCATTGTGGCGGCGGGCAGCCGGCTGTCGATCGAGACGCAAATCGCCCGGCACACCGGGCTGGATCAGCATTACCCCACGCTAGACATGCGCGAGTTGGCACAGCAGTGCGATGTGGCCGTCGTGGTCGGCGGCGACGGCACCATGCTGGGCGTGGCGCGTCAGTTGGCTGGCTCCGGGCTGCCGCTCATCGGCGTGAATCAGGGGCAACTGGGCTTCATGACCGATGTCGCGCTGGAGCAGGTGGACAGCCTGTTGCCCCCCATGCTGCGCGGCGCTTACACCCGGGATTGGCGCCACCTGCTGCATGCGCAAGTGTTCAAAAGCGATGAGCAGGTATTCGAATCGCTGGCGCTCAACGACGTGACCATCAACCGCGAAAGCACATCGGGCATGATCGAGCTGCGCGTGGAGGTCGATGGTCACTTCGTGTGCAATCAACGCGCCGACGGCCTGATTCTGGCCACCTCGACCGGCTCCACGGCCTATGCGCTCTCGGCAGGCGGCCCGCTGCTGCACCCCGATGTTGGCGGCTGGGTCTTGGTGCCTATTGCGCCGCACACCCTGTCCAACCGCCCCATCGTGCTCAGCAAAAACAGTTGCGTGCACATCCGCATCGTCAATCCGCGCACAGCCAGCGCCAATTTCGACGGGCAAACGCACTGCGCGCCCTTGCAGCAGGGCGACAGCGTGCAAATCCGGCGCGCCGAGCAAGCGGTGTGTTTTCTGCACCCCACGCACTGGAACTATTTCGATACCCTGCGCGAAAAATTGCACTGGAACAAAGGGAGCGCCTGACCGTGGCCTTGCAACGCATCATTCTGCGCGACTTCGTGCTGGTTGAATCGCTGGAGCTGGAATTGCAAGCAGGCTTCAACGTGCTCACCGGTGAAACCGGCGCGGGCAAATCCATTTTGCTCGAAGCCCTGCAGCTGGTCATGGGCGCGCGCGCCGAATCGCAGGTGGTGCGCGAAGGCACGGCCAAAGCCGACATCAGCGCGGCATTCGACCCCACCGACGCCACCTGCGCCCTGCTTGAAGAAATGGGCATTGCTGCCGATGCAGACGATGAGCTTTTGCTGCGCCGCACCATCGACGCGCAAGGCAAAAGCCGCGGCTGGATCAACGGCACGCCTGCAACCGCTACCCAGCTGCGGGCATTGGGCGCTTTGCTGGTAGATATTCACGGCCAGCACGCCTGGCAAAGCCTGCTGCAACCAGCCAGCACGCGCCAACTGCTGGATGCCTACGGCAAGATCGACACCACCGCACTGGCAAACGCCTGGCAAAACTGGACACATGCTCAGCAACAACTGCAACAGGCGCAACAATCCCAGGCGCAAATCCAGGAGGCCAGTGAACGCCTGCAATGGCAAATACAGGAAATCGACCGCCTGCACCCTGCCGCTGGCGAATGGGAAACCCTGAACGAAGAACACCGCCGCCTGGCCCACGCCAAAGAATTGCTGGATGCCGCAGAAAGCAGCCGCCTGCTGCTGGAAAACGAGCACAGCGGCGTTTTGCACAGCCTGCACCAAGCTCACACGGCCTTGCAGGCGCAACGCCACATCGCCGCCGAATACGGCGAATGGGCCGATGCGCTCGACAGCGCCCACATCCAGATCAAGGAAGTGACCCGCAATCTGCAAGGCTTTTTGGCCAGCACGGATCTGGATCCGGCGCGCCTCAACACGCTGGAACAGCGCCTGGCCGACTGGCTGGCTTTGGCGCGGCGCCTGCACCAGCAACCCGAGCAGCTGGTCGATTTTTGGCAAGACTGCCAGCAACGCTGGCAGGCACTGGAGCAGCAACAAGACCTGGCCGCTTTGGAACAAGCCTGCCAAGCCGCCCAGCAACACTATCAACAAGAGGCTGATCGCATCACGCATCTGCGCCAGCAGGCAGCAGGTCAGCTGGCACAAGCCGTCACAGACGCCATGCAGGGACTGGGCATGGCCGGTGGCGCTTTGCAGGTCGCCATACAGCCCAGCACCCAAGCGGGCGCACACGGGCAAGACGCGGTAGAACTGCTGGTGGCCGGGCATGCTGGCTCCACACCGCGCCCCATTGCCAAGGTAGCTTCAGGCGGCGAACTTTCGCGCATTGCCTTGGCCATTGCCGTCACCAGCAGTCTGCTGGAACAAGTCCCCACCCTGGTTTTTGACGAAGTGGATGCCGGTGTGGGCGGCGCTGTCGCGCACGAAGTGGGTCGCCTGATGCGCCAACTTGGTCACAACCGCCAAGTGCTGGCCGTCACCCATTTGGCGCAAGTAGCCGCCTGCGCCAACCACCACTATCTGGTCAGCAAAAAACCGGGCACCGCCACCCAGGCAGCCTGCAGCGATGTGGCGGCACTTTCGACCGATGCGCGCTTGCAGGAAATTGCACGCATGCTGGGGGGCCATGCCCAATCGAAAGCCTCTCTCAATCATGCACGCGAAATGCTCGCGCAAGCCCAATCGGGCCAGTCGGGACAATCGGGCTGAAACGCACACCTCGCCTATTGACACGCCATAGCATCTGCCCCGTTATTCGCCCCGTTATTCGCCCCGTTTTTCCAGCCCCTGAAAAGAGACAACGCCATGACTGATTCATCTCCTGCTTCTCCTGCTTCCTCGCTGCACGATTTGCGTCTGGTCATGATCAGTGGCATGTCGGGCGCGGGCAAATCCGTGGCCCTGCACGCGCTGGAAGACGCGGGCTACTACTGCGTGGACAATTTGCCGCCCACTTTGCTGCCGTCTTTTTTGCAGATCATGGCAAAAAGCCTGCCCAGCCAGCACATCGCTGTTTCCATAGATGCGCGCAGCCGGTCTGACGCGCTATCGATCATTCCTGAACAGATCGACATGCTGCGCACCCACGGCATTGAAGTGATACGACTGTTTCTAGACGCGAGCGACGAAGCCATCATGCGCCGCTATTCGGAAACGCGCCGCAAACACCCGCTGACCCGCATCACCAGCAATGATCAGGACAAAGACCTTCTGGCCGCCATCACGCAAGAACGCGCTCTGCTGGCACCCTTGCGCGAGCACGCCCACGTGATCGACACCACCATGACGCGCGCAGCCCAGTTGCGCACGCAGATCAAGGAGCTGCTCACCATCAGCAACCAGAGCCAGATGACCTTGGTGCTGGAATCGTTTGCCTTCAAACGCGGCGTGCCCACCGATGCCGACTACGTTTTTGACGTGCGCATGCTGCCCAACCCGCATTACGAGCCACACCTGCGCGCCCTGACAGGCCGCGATCAACCTGTGGCCGATTTTTTGCTGCAACAACCCAAGGTCATGCTGATGCACCAGCACATTCGCGATTTTTTACGCCATTGGTTGCCAGAACTGGCCAGTGACCACCGCAGCTACGTGACCGTAGCCATTGGCTGCACCGGCGGACAACACCGCTCGGTTTTTCTGGTCGAACAGCTGTATCGCGACTTCACGCAAGAATGGGTATGCATCAAACGCCATCGCGAAATGGAACTGGCCCGGGTTTGATGCGGCACGTGCCTGTGCTGCCGATTTATCACCACACAGCACAGACTGGCGACAGACGCTAGACGAACGACGCAAGATGGGCATCCAGCCATTTGCGCACCGGCGCCGGCAAACCCACATCCGCCCAATGCGCCTGCCAACCGCCCGGCAGGGATGATGCCAACGTTTGCGTGCAGGCCGCAGCATCGGCCACCCGCACCACCACCGGGTGCAACATCAAATCTTTGTGCGTCAACACATGCTTGATCGGCGCATGTTCGGTGCAACTCTGCACACCCACCGCTGCATCGTGCAACTGTTGCACCAGCTGCCGCCATGCGGCTTCGCTGTGCAACACCGGCAGGCAATGCAGGCCGCCCCATATGCCCGGCTGGGGGCGCTTTTGCAGCCACAACTTGCTGCCGCTTTCGTCGCCCTTTTCTGGCGCATGCACCAACGCCAACAACCACCAGGTTTCGGCCGTTCGTTTCAGCTTGCCGGTTTTCACCGGGTATGCCAAAGGCCGCCCCTGCGCACGCGCCTGACACAGCCCGGCCACCGGACACCGCTCGCATGCTGGCTGGCGCGGCAGGCAAACGGTTGCGCCCAAATCCATCAAGCCCTGGGTATAGGCCACCATGCGATCGTGGCGCGTCGCTGCCGGCTTTGCCGCCGGCAGCAAAGCCTCGGCCCGTTCCAACAGGC
>JAGOGU010000118.1 GCA_017996515.1 Allobrachymonas sp. | reverse complement strand
GCATGACGCCGCTACGGGGCTTTCCGCAAGCCGTGGCCGATTTGGCCGCGCACCCTTGTATTGCCTATCAGATGAGCGACGGCAGCCTCTATACTTGAAAAATTGCCGACGGCAGCAAGCACCAGCCGCAAGGGCAATGGGTTTTTTCCGACAGTTATATGGAAACCGCTGCTGCCAAACACGGCTTGGGGCTGGCTTATGTGCCGGTGGATTTGGTCGCTGACGCGCTGGAACGTGGCGAGCTGATTTGCGTTCTGCCAGCGCAAAGCTATCGGTTCGACGGCTGGTACATCTACTACCCGCATCGCAATGTGTCGCCCGCTTTGCGCGTGGTGATTGACACCTTGGCGATTTGAATGCGCATATGGGGCAGAGGCTTGGTTTTGAATAGCCTGCACACTGGCGCAGTGCTGATTGGTGGTGTGTGGCAAAAAATTCAACAAGCCATTCGCATGCCTAAAGATCGTATTTACCAGCTGTCGATGTCAGTGGGCAGGGGTGCTTCGGCCAGTTGGGAGATGAGCATTTTGCGGGCTTTGTACGCTTCGGGGGCAAAGCCAATGAGCGTGATGGCCAAAGCCATGAGCGGCATCCAGATAGAGAAAAAGGGTGGTGCTTCAGCAGATGCCTGCAAGGCTGACGTTATCAAGACCGATTGCCCGCAGAAAAAAATCAGGAAAAGAATAACAAACGGATGCAAGCTCATGGTGACCGTTACCTGCGAGCCTAAACCATCGGGCTCGAACCGGCCGTGAATCATCGGTAGGAAAGAGTTTCTGTAGCGAATCACACGGCGAATGGAAAAGCGCTCGTCGTTGACTGTTCCCTGCCAAGGCTGCTCTTCGGCAGAGGAGGAAAAACGCCATGCATGCTTCAATGACTCGAGAAAGCCCTTTTTGGGCTGCGTCAAGGCTGCAAGTGTTGCCGCCGCCTTGTGCGGGGGCAGGGCAGAATGGAACGTAAAGCGGTAAAAAGGCATGGAGGGTTCCCTGGCTTTCGGCTGGCGTTGGGCGGTAGTTGGGTTCAAAAAACGTGCCATCTTAAGGCAAAGACATGTTTGATTGGGTGCACTGGCTGTGTGGCAGCGGATGCAGAAGCGTTTGCAGCGCCAGCATTGAGCGGGGCTTTTGTTGCGGCATGGTTGGTACAGAGGTGCAGCCGAGTGCATGGACATGCCGGCGCAAGCAACACCAAAGGACGAAGACTGTGGAGCCAATGTCGCCTGCACAAAAGTATGCGAGATGCCGCACATAAAAAAACCGCAAGGCGGTAAAGCACTTGCGGTTTCGGACTGCCTGAGAGGCAAACAGGGAATCAACGCTTGCTGAACTGTTTGCGACGACGGGCAGAGTGCAAACCCACTTTTTTCCGTTCCACTTCACGGGCGTCGCGTGTCACGAAGCCTGCTTTGCTCAGTTCGGGTTTGAGGTTTGCATCGTAGTCGATCAGGGCGCGGGTAATGCCGTGGCGCACCGCGCCAGCCTGGCCGGACTCGCCGCCGCCGCGCACATTGACTTGCACGTCGAAAGTTTCGAGGTTATCGGTCAGGGCCAAGGGTTGCTTGGCGATCATGATGGAGGTTTGACGGCCAAAGAACTGTTCGATGTCTTTGCCGTTTACCGTGATCTTGCCGGAGCCTTTTTTCAGGAAAACACGTGCGACGCTGGATTTGCGACGGCCGGTGCCATTGTTCCATTCACCAATCATTGTGTGGCTCCTTTAGATTTCCAGCACTTTGGGCTGTTGGGCGCTGTGCGGATGCTCAGCACCACCATATACCTTCAGCTTCTTGATCATGGCGTAACCCAGAGGGCCTTTGGGCAGCATGCCCTTGACGGCCTTCTCGAGTGCGCGGCCAGGGTGCTTGGCCTGCATGTCGCGGAAGTTGGTTGCGTAAATGCCGCCGGGAAAGCCCGAGTGACGGTAGTACACCTTGTCGGTGGACTTGTTGCCTGTTACTTTGAGCTTGGAGGCATTGATGACGATGATGAAATCACCGGTATCAACGTGAGGTGTATAAATGGCCTTGTGTTTGCCGCGCAGACGGAGGGCAACTTCGCTGGCTACCCGTCCGAGCACCTTGTCGGTGGCGTCAATCACAAACCACTCATGATTCACCTCAGCGGGTTTGGCGCTGAATGTTTTCATGTGTTTTTCCTTTAAAGGGTGGTTTGGTCGGCTGTTTCGCCAGCCTGCCCAGGCAACCATTGCCTGGGCGCGCGTGCGCTCTATTCCACGGTCGGTGTTCCTCTGACGAGAACCTCTTAGGTGGGAAAAAATACTGCATGCCGCGGAGCACAGTCGCAGGCAAGCCGCACATTATACAAAGATTCTGCAGCGGATGCCGGTATTGGGAGCCCTCTGTGCAAAAGGACCGTTTGGTCGTGGTCATAAGCCATGCCATGAACCGCTGGTGCGTGCATGGGTTATCGGCGATGGGACATGGCCTGGAGCCGGGCGGGAAAGGAGATAGAACAGGCCATCGGGCAAGGCAACAGCCTGCCAGCGAGACAAAAACGGGCTGAAAAACGGATGCAGGGCGCGCAAGGCGGCTTGTCTTTTCGCTACACTTGCCAGCATCATGTTCAGTTATCGCCACTCGTTTCACGCGGGCAACTATGCCGATGTGCTCAAGCACATCACCTTGGTCGCCATTTTGCGCTACCTGATCAGCGCCAAAGACACCCCTTTGCTGCTGGTGGATACACATGCGGGTGCAGGGCTGTATCGGTTGGATGGTGCAGACGCACAAACCAGTCAAGAGGCGATGGCAGCCATCTTGCCGCTGTGGCAGCAGTACTATGGCGCGGCTGCAGCCGCAAAGGCGCAAGCTCCCGAAGCGTTGGCGGCGTATTTGCAGGTGTTGGAGTCGTTCAACACAGGCGGCGGGTTGCGCAAATATCCGGGATCGCCCTTGATTGCAGCAAGCCTGTTGCGTACGCAAGACCAGATGCGTGTGTTCGAGCTGCACCCGACCGATGGCCGCTTGCTGCACAACAACATGATTGAGTGGCAAAAATCCATGCCGAACCAGGCAGCACGGGTGCAAGTGGTGCGCAACAACGGTTTTGCCGGGCTGAAGGCGTTGCTGCCGCCCCCGAGTCGGCGGGCGCTGGTGCTGATGGACCCGAGCTACGAGCTGAAAACCGATTACGGTCAGGTTATTACCTGCATGCAGGATGCCTTGCAACGCTTTGCCACGGGCTGCTATATGGTGTGGTACCCGATCATCCCGCGGCCCGAGGCGCACGATCTGCCGCGCCGCCTGAAAACACTGGCGCAAAAGGCGGGCAAGGGCTGGTTGCATGCCACGCTGTCTGTGGGCCGTAGTGACAGGAGCGATGGCCGTGCAGGACTGCGTGCCAGCGGTGTTTTTGTTGTCAATCCGCCATTCGTGTTGCAGGCGCAACTGCAAGAGGCGTTGCCCGTGGTCTGCAAAGCCCTGCAGCAAGAGGCCGGGCACGGTTGGCGCGTGGAAAGCAGCGCATGAGTTCAACGGACAAACCCACCGTGATTTGGCGCAAGCCCGATGGCAGCGTGGTGTCGTGCCACGAAAAGGTCAAGGTTCTGAACGAAAACTACGCCGAATTGCAGACGTTGTTGCAGGATCTGCTGGACGATGCGCTGGTGCTGGGCTGTAGTGAAGCCCAGGTGCGCGACGTGCTGCAGCGCATGCTCGACGAGCTGCAAGCCACAGTTGCCGAGCGCACCGATGGCGCCTGAATGTCGTGCATGCGTTTTTAAACCCGATAGATGGCGCGGTTGCAACCTGCTGGATAATCCCTTCTTATGAACCAACTCGAATACCT
The DNA here is from genome assembly GCA_017996515.1 of Allobrachymonas sp. Classification (GTDB taxonomy): domain Bacteria; phylum Pseudomonadota; class Gammaproteobacteria; order Burkholderiales; family Burkholderiaceae_C; genus Brachymonas. Next base: position 1,295 of record JAGOGU010000118.1, on the reverse strand, counting down.
CAAGCAATACACCACCGTGGTGGCCGATACAGGCGATTTTCATCAGCTGGCGCAATACCAGCCGCAGGATGCCACCACTAATCCATCGCTGATTCTGAAAGCGGTGCAAAAGCCCGAATATGCACCGCTGCTGGCGCAAACCGTGGCCCAGGTGGGCACGCGCGATTTGCACAACACCATGGACCATCTGCTGGTGCGTTTTGGTTGCGAAATTCTCAAGCATATTCCTGGGCGGGTCTCGACAGAGGTGGATGCCCGTTTGAGCTTTGACACCATGGCCACCGTCACGCGCGCCGAACGTCTGGTTGAGCTGTATCAGGGGCAGGGCGTGCATGTGGATCGGGTGTTGATCAAAATTGCTGCCACATGGGAGGGCATTGAAGCCGCCCGCCAGTTGGAGCAGCGCGGCATCCACACCAATCTGACGCTGCTGTTTGCCTTTTGCCAGGCGGCGGCCTGCGCACATGCCGGCGTGCAGCTGATTTCGCCTTTTGTGGGGCGCATTTACGACTGGCACAAGAAGCAGGCGGGCAGCCAGTGGGATGAAGAGGCGCACTGCGGCGCGGCTGACCCGGGTGTGCAGTCCGTGCGTGAAATTTATGCCTATTACAAGCAGCACGGCATCCAGACGGAAATCATGGGCGCCAGCTTCCGCAACACGGCGCAGATCATGGCGCTGGCGGGGTGCGATTTGCTCACCATCAGCCCCGATTTGCTGGCCCAGCTGGCGGCGACGCCAGCGCCTGAACAAGCGCCCGCGTTGGATCCGGAAAAAGCCAAAGAGCGCTTTATTCCTATTGCCGAGCATTACGAGCCGGCCTTCCGCTTGGCGCTGAATGCCGATGCCATGGCTACCGAAAAACTGGCAGAAGGCATCCGCGCTTTTGCAGCAGATACCGAAAAAGTCGAACAACTCATGCTGGCGCAGGTGTAAGCACCATGGTATCGCTTCCTGAGTATCTGGGCATGCCTGCTTTGCACCAATGCCGTGAATGGCAGGTCTTGCAGACTTTGGCTGCGCGGTTTGCCCCGACGGGCGAAAGGGTTGCTGGCCAGCAAGAAGAACATTTTGATGTGCGTGCTGCATTCGTGGCCAACCCCGGGCGGTTGAAACAATTCAGCCGCACGGTGCACGATGCGGCAGGCGAACTGTTTCATGTAGATGCCTCCAAGGCGCATATAGATAGCGATGTTTGGCGGCAACTGCTGGCGCTGGCCGAATCGCGACAGGTACTGGCCTGGCGCGATGCCATGTTTGCGGGTGCCGCCATCAATACGAGCGAGCAGCGCCAAGT
>JAGOGU010000117.1 GCA_017996515.1 Allobrachymonas sp. | reverse complement strand
GCAATACTTCGACGGCATCGTGCGCACAGATGCGAACGTTGCCCAGCTCCTGCTCGCCAATGCGCTTGAGCAGCGCCCCCACGCCGGGATCGTGCACTTCGCAGCCCAGAAAATTAAGATGCGGCAGCAGCGCGGCGATGTGCGCCGTGGCCTCGCCCATGCCAAAGCCGATTTCGAGCACCAAGGGCGCGGCGCGGCCAAAGGCCTGCTCCACATCCAAAGGGGCTTGGGCAAAAGGCAGCAGATAGTGCTCGCCCCATGCGGCATAGGCCCTGGCCTGCCCGCTGGTGACGCGGCCCGCGCGGCGCACAAAGCTGCGCACTGCGCGCGGATGCGGCACATTGACGGGGGGAACGGATACGGGGGGCTGTGGCTCTGACATGGCAGTTTCGCGCTGCACGCAAGGCACAGCTTTATTCGTTAGAAAAGAAAGTGCGCATTTTACAAAGCGCCGGGTGTGCAACCGCGCCTCCACGCAACCACTTCTTTGTGCATCAACGCATCCAACGCTGTTGCCAGGCGGGCACCCATTGCGCCAGCGCCTGCTGCGGGGTGGTGGCGCGTGCTTCTGGCAACCCCAGCACGCGGGCGGCTGCTTGCAGATTGCGGATGCTGTCTTGCGCATGCCCTTCGGGCAATGCCACAGCGCCGCTTTGTTTGGAGAGTTTTTCGCCGCTGTCGCCCAGCACCAGCGGTGTGTGCAGATAGTGCGGCGTGAGCAAGCCCAGCGCCCGCTGCAGCACGATCTGCCGCGGGGTGTTGTCGGCCAGGTCTTTGCCGCGCACGATGTGGGTGATGCCTTGCGCCGCATCATCCACCACCACGGCCAACTGGTAGGCCCACAAGCCATCGGCGCGCCGCAGCACAAAATCGCCCACGGCCTGCGCCACCCTTTGCGCTTGCGCGCCCATGCACCGATCGTGCCAAACAGTAGCGGCATCTTCCGCCTGCCTGTCTCGCCGCAAGCAGGCAGAAACATGCAGGCGCCAGGCATGCGGCTGCCCCGCTGCGCTTGCGGGGTCTGGCCATGCCTCTGCTGCGTTGGACTGGGGGCGGCAAGTGCCCGGGTAAACCAACTCCCCATGCCGTACACGCGCATCGCCCTGCGCCTGCAGCGCCTGTGCGATCTGGCGGCGCGAACAGGTACAGGGGTATGCCAGGCGCTGCGCCACCAGTGCATTCAAGGCCTGCTGGTACAGGGCGCTGCGCTGCGACTGAACCACCACTTCGCCATCAGCCACCAGGCCATGCTGCTGCAACTGCCGCAAAATGGTGGCATGCGCCTGCGCGCTGCACCGTGCGGTATCCACATCTTCAATACGCACCAGCCATGTGCCGCCATGGGCGCGGGCATCGAGCCAACTGGCCAGCGCCGCCACGAGCGAGCCTGCATGCAGCGGCCCGGTGGGCGAAGGCGCAAAGCGGCCCACGTATGGCTTCGCCTGCAGCTGCGTATACGCCGCACATGATTGGGATGAGGGCAAAGTATCCGTGGGTTGATTCATCTGCATCTGCAAAAAACGCGTGTCGTGTTTGCTTCCTGTTGTGGTGGGCCGGGTGACCAGCAGCATCCATCTCTACAATGTTCGGCACACAACCGGCAGCAAGACATGACGAACGCGCATTACAACACACCGCCCTATATCGCCCCGCAGCGCTTTACCAATGCCGATGCGGCTTTGGCACAGGCGCAGACTATTTATCAGCAAGCCGTCGCGCATCTGCGCCATGCTTTAGCACGTTTTGTTGAGGAAGGTGATCTACCGCAAAAAACACGTGCCTTTTATCCGCAGGTGCGGGTGCACAGCCATACGGCAACCACTGTGCCACGCGGTGAGGTGCACCGTACGTACGGTTTTGTGTCAGGGCCGGGCATTCATCAAACCACACTCACCGCGCCCGATCTGTTTGCCGACTACTACCGCCAGCAGTTTGCACTGTTGCTGGCCCACCCCGATTTGAGTCTGGAGATCAGCACCAGCCAGCAGCCCATTGCCCTGCACTTTGCGCTCGACCCTACCACGCACTACGAAGGCAAGCTGACGTCCGCACAACGCCAGCGCATGAAGGTCTGCTTTGACTGGCCCGATCTGTACGCCATGGACGACAGCATCGCCAACGGAACGCTGGAGCTGCCGCCCGGTGCGCCGCAACCACTGGCGCTGTTTACCGCGCCGCGCGTGGATTATTCTTTGCAGCGGCTGCGCCATTACAGCGGAACCGATGCGCAGCATTTTCAGAACTTTGTGCTGTTTACCAACTACCAGTTCTACATCGACGAATTCATCCGCCTGGGCCAGCGCGCCATGCAGGATGCCGCCAGCAGCTACACCGCTTTTGTGGAGCCGGGCAATGTCATCACCCACCATGTGCAACATGGCGCACCTGATGCCCAGGCGCAAGGCGCACACCCGCAGCGCCTGCCGCAAATGCCCGCCTACCATCTGGTGCGGCCGGGGCACAGCGGCATCACCATGGTCAATATCGGCGTAGGCCCCAGCAACGCCAAAACCATGACCGACCATGTGGCCGTGTTGCGCCCGCATGCCTGGATCATGCTGGGCCATTGCGCCGGCCTGCGCAACAGCCAGATGCTGGGCGACTACGTGCTTGCGCACGGCTATGTGCGCGATGACCATGTGCTGGACGAAGACCTGCCGCTGTGGGTGCCGGTGCCCGCACTGGCAGAAATCCAGCAGGCCCTGCAACAGGCCGTGGCCGACGTGACGCAGCTACGCGGTGCCGACCTCAAGGCCGTGCTACGCACCGGCACCGTGGCCACCACCGACAACCGCAATTGGGAACTGCAAGACAACAACCTGCCCGTGCGCCGCTTCAGCCAAAGCCGCGCCATCGCCATCGATATGGAAAGCGCCACCGTGGCCGCCAACGGCCTGCGTTTTCGCGTGCCCTACGGCACGCTGCTGTGCGTGAGCGACAAGCCCATGCACGGCGAAATCAAGCTGCCCGGCATGGCCGACCACTTCTACCGCGAGCGTGTGGATCAACATTTGCGCATCGGCGTGCGTGCGCTGGAGCTGCTGCGCGAAAACGGCGTCGAGCAATTGCATAGCCGCAAGCTGCGCAGCTTTCAGGAAGTGGCGTTTCAGTAAGCCTTGCTGCCATCAGGCAGGCTAATGCGGTGAGATGAAACGGGCGATGGCTGCCAACGTTGGCGCTTCAGCTCAGCGGAGACTATTCATTCGCACAACACACCGTCGCGCATATGCAGCACGCGGGCATGCAGCGCCTGCAACAAGGCTGCATCGTGGCTGATGGCCAGCAAGCCCAGACCGCGCTTGCGTGCTTGTTCTTGCAAGGCACGCCAGATCTGCACCTGGGTGATGGGGTCGTGCATGGTGGTGAGCTCATCGGCCACCAATATGCGCAGTTGAGGAATCAACGCACGCACGATAGAGATGCGCTGCATCTCGCCGCCCGAGAGTTCATGCGGAAAGCGTTGCAGCCATTCTTCGCGGATGCCGAAGCTGCGCAGGGTTTCGGCATCGGGCTGCCAGCCTTCGCGCAACGACGCGCCGATGTGCCAGCGCGGGTTCAGCGCCAGCTCGGCATGCTGCATCACCAGTTGCACGGGGTGCGCTCCTGTTTTGGGCAGCGGTTGGCCGTCCAGCAGCACTTCGCCCGCTTGAATGGGCATGTGGCCGGTTAACAGCCGCGCCAGGGTGGATTTGCCACAGCCTGATTGCCCCATGATACCCACCGTTTCGCCCGCTGCCACGTGCAGGTTCACGCCTTGCAGCAGCCAGGGGCTATCGGCATGCCAGCGAAAGCGCAGGTTCTTGACTTCAAGCATGGTGCGCTCCCTCATGCACGGCCTCGGCGGTATGGTCGTGAAAGCCGTTTTGCGGCAGCGCCTGATGCAGCGCCCGGGTAAACGGGTGCTGTGCCTGACCGCTGGCAAAGGTGGCGGCATCTACCGTTTCTACGGTGCGGCCTGCCTGCATGACCACGATGCGATCGGCAAAGTGGCGCACGGCATCCAGATCGTGGGTGATGACCAAAATGGCTTTGCCCGCATCGGCCAGATTGCGCAAATGCTCCAGCGCCATATGGCATACCTGCGGATCCAGCCCTGAAGTGGGTTCATCGGCAATCAGCAAATCCGCCTGCGAAACCGTGGCAATGGCCGTGAGCACGCGCCGTGCCATGCCGCCCGAAAGCTGGTGCGGATAGCGCTGGTGTGCCACTTCCGGCAAACCGTAGCGCAGCAATTCCTCGCGCGCCATGTGTGTCGCTTGCGCGCCATGCGCACGCTGCGCGGCGGCAGCCGCCCACGCCACCTGGCGCTGCGCCACAGCGGTGGGGTCGAGATAGGTGATGGCCTGCGGCACCAGAGCTATGCGCTTGCCGCGCCAGGCCGCTTGTTTTTCGGGCGTGAGCGGCTGGCCGTCAAACAACATGGTGGCGCTGACTTTGGCCGTGCGCGGCAAAATGCCCAAAACGGCATGCGCCAGCAGGCTTTTGCCCGCGCCGCTGGCACCGATCAGGGCCACCATTTCGCCCCGTTGCACGCTGCAACTCACGCCATTGAGCACCGGCAGCCATTCGCGCTGCAACAGCGTGCGATAGCGCGCAAAGCTCAGGTGCATGTCTTGAACATCAAGCATAGAAGGGCTTTCTCAAATGGGCTTTCTCGCGAAGAAAGAAACGGCGGCAAGCCCGTCCGCGCGGGCGCCGGTTAGGGCGCCGGCTTGCCAGCCCTCGGCATGCAGCGACGAGCCACACAAAACCGATGACGATCAAGGTCTGCTTCATTCCTGCGCCCGTCGGGGATCCAACACCAGGCGCAAGCCCAAGGCCACCTGCTCGAACGTGAGCACCATGAACAGCAGGCAAATGCCCGGCAAAACGCCCAGCCACCACCAGCCGGCGGTGATGTAGCGCATGGATTCAGACAGCAACACGCCGGTGGCGGGCAGGTGCGGCTCCAGCCCGAAGCCGAGGAAGGTCACGGCGGATTCGTGCAGGATGGCATGCGGAAACAGCAACACCGCCCCCACCAGCGCCTGCGGCAACACATGGGGCAGCACGTGCCGGGCAGCCACCTGCCAGCCGCTGCGCCCCAGCAGGCGCGACACCTGCACATAGTCTGCCGACAGCACCTGCCGCACTTCGGC
>JAGOGU010000116.1 GCA_017996515.1 Allobrachymonas sp. | reverse complement strand
CATTTTTATCTCATGCCCCCTCTGGCGCGCAAACCGCGCCTTTGGTTGAGCTGCGCAATGTGCAGTTCAGCTACAGCGTGGGCGGTCGCGCCATTCTGGATGATTTTTCGCTCACGGTGCCGCGTGGCAAGGTCACGGCCATCATGGGCGCTTCCGGCGGTGGCAAAACCACGGTATTGCGCTTGGTGGGCGGGCAACAAAAAGCCACGCAAGGCCAGGTGTTGTTTGACGGGCTGGATATGGGCACAGCCAGCCAGGAGCAGATTTACGCGGCGCGGCGGCGCATGGGCATGCTGTTTCAGTTCGGCGCCTTGTTCACCGATATGAGCGTGTTCGATAACGTGGCATTTCCGCTGCGTGAGCACACCCGCCTGCCACCGGACATGATTCGCGACATTGTGCTGATGAAGCTGCATGCCGTGGGGCTGCGGGGCGCGCGCGATTTGATGCCCAGCGAAATTTCCGGCGGCATGGCGCGGCGCGTGGCTTTGGCGCGCGCCACGGCGCTGGATCCGGAGCTGGTCATGTACGACGAGCCATTTGCCGGCTTGGATCCCATCTCTTTGGGCACGGTGGCGCAGCTGGTGCGCGACCTGAACGACGCCATGGGGCTGACCAGCATCATCGTGTCGCATGATCTGGACGAAACATTCCGCATCGCCGACCATGTGGTTATTCTGGGCAATGGCCGCGTGGCTGCGCAGGGCACGCCTGAAGAGGTGCGCCACAGCGCCGACCCCTTGGTGCAGCAGTTCGTGCATGCCCAGCCCGAAGGGCCGGTGCATTTTCACTACCCCGGGGCGAGCTTGCAGGCCGATCTGGGCTTGCAGGATGCCGGAGGTGCGGCATGAGCATTTTCAACCCCGCAGACATCGGCTATGCCGCCCGCCGACAAGTCGAGCGCCTGGGAACAGGGGCGCGGCTGTTTGCTCGCCTGATCACGTCTTTTTCAAGCTGGGCGCGTTTCGGCTTGATTCGCGATCAGGTCTTTTTCCTGGGCAATTATTCGCTGTCCATCATTGCCGTTTCAGGGCTGTTTGTGGGCTTTGTGCTGGGCTTGCAGGGCTATTACACCCTCAAGAGCTTCGGCTCGGCCGAATCGGTGGGGCTGCTGGTGGCGTTGAGCCTGCTGCGCGAATTGGGGCCGGTGGTCACCGGTCTGCTGTTTGCGGGGCGCGCCGGCACATCCCTGACGGCTGAAATCGGCTTGATGAAGGCGGGCGAGCAATTGGCCGCCATGGAAATGATGGCGGTGGACCCGGTGCAGCGTATTTTGGCACCCCGCTTCTGGGGTGGCGTGATCGCCATGCCGGTGTTGGCCGCCATTTTCAGCGCCGTGGGCATTCTGGGGGGCTGGCTGGTGGCCGTACAACTCATCGGGCTCGATACAGGCGCTTTCTGGGGGCAGATGCAGGCCGGTGTGGATGTGTGGAGCGATGTGGCCAACGGCGTGATCAAAAGCCTGGTGTTTGGTCTGGCGGTTACCTTCATTGCGGTGCTGCAAGGCTATGCCTGTCGCCCCACGCCAGAAGGCGTGTCGCGCGCGACCACGCGCACGGTGGTGGTGGCTTCGCTGAGCGTGCTGGGGCTGGACTTTCTCTTGACTGCCATGATGTTCAGCGTATGAGCGGGCATTGTGTGCAGCGTGCGATTGGATAAAGGATAAAAGGAACGAACCATATGCAACGTTCTAAAGTAGATGTTTGGGTAGGCTTGTTTGTATTGGCAGGCGCTGTGGCGCTGCTTTTTCTGGCGTTGCAAGCGGGCAATCTGCTGTCGATTGCGCCGCGGCAGGGCTACCAGATACGCGCTGTGTTTCAGGATATCGGTGGTCTCAAGCCCAAGGCAGCCGTCAAGAGCGCGGGCGTCGTGGTGGGGCGCGTCAAGGCCATCGAGTTTGACAACAAAAGTTACCAGGCAGTAGCCGTGCTCGATCTGGAAAGCAAATACCAGTTCCCCAACGACAGCATGCTCAAAATCATGACGAGTGGGCTGCTGGGCGATCAATATATCGGTATTGAAGCGGGCTATGGCGATGTGGCCTGGCAGCCGAATGCCGAAGTCACCAATACGCAATCCGCCGTGGTGCTCGAGAATCTGATCGGGCAGTTCATGAACAGCAAGGCGCTGGAAGTAGGCAGCGGCGCGGGAGAAAGCGCTGGCGCAAATACTGGTGCGGATACAAAGGCTGGCGCCGTTGATCTGGGGGCTGATCTCGGCGCGCCAGCGCCTGCCGGATCTGCGGCGTCAGGCGCGCAAGCAGGAGCCCGCCAATGAATGCACCATTCATCGTAAAAAGCAGAAGGTTGCTTGCGGGAGCCGTCATGTTGTTGAGCAGCCTGTTGCTGGCAGGCTGCGCCACCGGGCCGAATGCCCATCCACGAGATCCGATGGAGCCGTGGAACCGAGGGGTGTATCGCTTCAACGACACGGTAGACAAGGCTCTTTTGAAGCCCACGGCGACGGTCTACACCAAGGTGACGCCCACCTTCATGCAAAAGGGCGTGCGCAACTTCTTCAACAATTTGGGGGATGCGTGGTCCACCGTCAACAGCATTTTGCAACTCAGGGGGCAGGATGCGGCCAACAGTTTTTCGCGCGTCACCATCAACAGCCTGTTTGGCTTGGGTGGGGTCTTTGACGTGGCAACCGAGGCGCGTATTCCGCAGTCGAAACAGGATTTTGGCCTGACGCTGGGGCGCTGGGGCATGCCTTCCGGCCCTTACATGGTGCTGCCTTTGCTGGGTTCATCGACTTTGCGCGATACGGCCGCTTTGCCGATAGACATGAAAGGCAACCCCGTGGGAGCAGTGAATTCTGTTGCCGCGCGCAATACCTTATCCGTTTTGAGCGTGGTGGACTATCGCGCCCAAATGCTGGATGCCAGCAATCTGCTGGATCAGGCGGCTTTGGACCCTTATGCTTTCATGCGCGATGCCTATCTGCAACAGCGTGATGCTCGTGCGGGCCAGGCTGCGCCAGCTGGCGATGCACCTGTGTCCGGGGCGGATGATGGCTATGAGCCCCCGCCGGATGAGGTGGGTGCAGACGATGCGGCGAGCCAAACGCCTGCACAGCAAGCAGCCGGTCAGGCAGGGTATGAGCCGCCTTTAGATGAGAGTCAACCGGTGGTAGTGCCTGCCGCCGATGCAAATGGCGCTACAACTGCTGAGGAGGTGCCTTCTGTGAAGACGGAAGCCGCCGCGCCACTGGCAGATACAACCGTGCTGCCACAGCAAGTGGTACCTGCCGTATCCGGGCAAACGCCGCTTTACTGGCACGCGGTGCCCAGATGGATGGATGATCTGTCGCCTGGTTGGGGCGGCAGCTTCTGGCGGCATTGACTTTGCGTATATCCCGCTGAATGTCGGCGGCTAGGACGTAACCGTTTTTTGCAAGCGGTGGGTTTGCGATGTCCCTGTGTATTACGGCTTGATGCAAACGCGCGGTGCAGGATTTGCGGTTCCACAGTATGATGGCGCGCAATCGTGCATTCGTTGTTGACGCGAATGCCATTCGTACTGGAATACCGAATTTTTGAGGAATCATTCATGAAAAAAAGTTTTGCTATATCCACTGCAACATGGTTTGGCGGCGTAGCTTTGGCCTGTTTTTCTTTGACAGGGCAGGCTTGGGCGGCGGACATGGCGCCCGAAGCGATGGTGCAGAAAGTGGCCGGTGAAACGCTGGCGCATATCAAGGCCGATGCTTCACTGCAAACAGGCGATGTGTCACGCATCGTGGCATTGGTGGATCGCAATGTCATGCCGCACGTCAATTTCACGCGCTTGACGGGCACAGCCGTTGGCCCCGCTTGGCGCACGGCTACGCCCGAGCAGAAAAAGCGCTTGGAGCAGGAGTTCAAAACCCTGTTGGCGCGCACCTATGCCGGTGCTTTCAAACTGGCCAACGACAAAGAGCTCAAAGTATTGCCCATGCGCGGTAACGCAAACGGCAATGATGTGCTTGTGCAAACCCAGTTGATTGGCGGCGGTGAGCCTGTTCCCATGGACTACCGTCTGGAAAAAACACCCGGCCAAGGTCTGGGTTGGAAGGCGTACAACCTCTCGGTGAGCAATGTCTGGATGATTCAGAGTTACAGACAGCAGTTTGCCAAGATCATCAGCACCAGCGGCATTGATGGGTTGATCAGCCGGCTTGAGGCGCAAAACAAGAGCAACGCCAGCAAATAAGTGCGCAGAAGAAGGCTCGCACCATGTCCGTTTGCCGCCTTACCTTGCCGGAATCCATCGGCCATGGCAATGCAGAGGCGCTGCTGTTGCAGATGCAACAGCAGTTGCAGCGGCAATTGTCCGCAGGCAACGTGGATCGCGTGGAGGTGGATGCGGCTGCGCTGCAACAGTTCGATTCTTCTGCGCTGACCGTGCTGCTGGCCTTGTTGCGTGTGGCGCAGCAACAGCGCTGCCAATGGGCCGTTGTGTCTCCCTCCAAGAGACTGGCTGGATTGGCGGCCCTTTATGGCCTGGATGCCTTGCTGCTATCCCGATCTGTTGACGCAGTGCCCGCCTGAGTTGCACTGCGTTTCGACTCAAGCCCACTGGGGGGGCGGCATCTCGCCGCAAAATATCATTGATTGCCTTTGCCGAACAGGCGGCAGCCAGATCGCGTATCGTTTGATGCGCGTTGCGTAAAGCCGCTACTGCGCCAACAGTTTGGGTGGATTTTGCAAGCGGTATGTGCCAAGTTGCAAGAGTGGCCGATGATTATTGTTTGTCGCTGCTTTTTTTCGCAGGTTTTTTCTGTTTTTTGGGTGCGGGCACAGGCGGTGGTGCGTCTGCCAGCAGGCGGGACGCGTCAAACAGCTTGGTTTTGCTGGCAAAGTGCCGGTCGATGCGCCACTCTTGCAGAATCTCCAGCGCCAGTTTGAAATGATGGTAGTTGAGTTGGTAGATGTCGGCGATGTGGAAGTCGCCTTCGGCTTCCAGCGCCAAGACCAGTTGCGACAAAATCTTGGCGGCATCGCTTTCTGGTGTTTTTTCGATCAGTTTACGGGCTTCCTTGATGGCGCGCATGCAAGAGACTCCATGGTTCGTTGCCAATATGCAGTGGACAGTGCAGCACACAGCAATGTTTGCCGACAGTGTAGCGCGTAAAGCAGTTGGCTAAGCTTTGCGCCGTTAACATTTGCCAT
>JAGOGU010000115.1 GCA_017996515.1 Allobrachymonas sp. | reverse complement strand
GCGTGGCTTGGTTTGCCATGGGGCTTTGGCGCAAAGAGCGTGAACAGTACGAGGAAGACTATTGAACCCAGCCAGCCGTTCGCTACCATATGGCAGCGACTCGCGGGAGAAGCTTATGTCTGATCAGCACCCCATCCGTTCGTTTTGGCAATACCTGAACAAACCCCTGCCGGGCACGCGTGAGCGCCAGTCGCCCGTCATTGTGGAGGGACGTATTTCCAGAAAAACCTTTGCGGCGACAGGCGTTGTACTGATGCTGTGTGTGGTTGCGGGTATAGCTGCGGAAATGGCAGGCTGGTGGCAACCGCCTCGGATCAACCCATTCAAACCCTACTTTGCCTGGGCCAATTCCGTCATGTGCCAAACAGGCTGGGGCGGCTACAGCCAAGGCATGCTGGCGTTGGCTGCTGCTGTGGCCGTTAGCGGGCTGTTGCCCATCTGGCTCTTGTGGGGCTGGGTGTGGTACACCGCCCATCAGCTGGTGCGGCACCAAACCAATATGCCCAAAAGCGGCAAGCCCTGGTTTCCTTTGCAGTTGTTGGAAGGCCCAGCCGCCGTGCGGCGTGGTCGGTACATGCAAATTGTTGCGGGGTTGATGACCATTCCTTTGTTGTGGATCACATGTGTGCTATTTCCTGACGTGCTCCAACTGTTTCTGGTTTCTCCTTCTGGCCTGAAGGTTTGCTAAAGCGTATGCAATGGCCTCTGCACCCTTCAGGCGATCCAAGCTGCACCAAGGCCGAAGGGTCGTGATGCAACTATGTGCGCTATCACCGAGTCAACACCATGCCTCATCTCACCATTGAAATCACTGGCAAACCCAAACCGTTTAACGTGGTGAGCGTCATTATCGACATGATGATGTGTCCGATGCGATGGTTGAGGGGGCTTGCAGTGGCCGTGCTCTTGGTGGTTTCTGCGGCGTGGGCAGGCGATTTTCCGCAGCGCTTTCAGGTAGTTTGTCCGCAACTGCTGAAGATTCCGGACGATTACCCTGATAAAAAACGCCTAGATCAAGTTTGTTTGCAACTGAGTCAAAAAGAATTTTCGCTTGTCCGTGAGGGGCAGTATTGGCACTTGACGCCTGCTTTGGACGATACGTTCCAGGCGGAACTGCTGCTTGAACCCCTTCATAGCTGGCATCCCTATACCTGCCTGTCTGCTTCCTCTGTGGCGCTTTGCAAGATTCCGGCACATACACCGATCAAGGTTCCGGGAATGGGCGACAACGGCTGGGTGCGATCCCGGAATGGGTTTATTCTGATGGTGAATATGATCGGTGTTTTTGATCTGGCCCCGGCCACTGACGGTTGTTTTTCGTCTGCCGATGTCGTAAAACCCTGTAAGTCGATATTGCGTTGATTGTTCAGGAAAAAAGGTCAATTGAGCAAAATTTTTTCTTTCAACTTTTTATTGAAAGCACATCACTACCATGAGCAAATCATTCGACGTTATCGTCATCGGCGCCGGCCCCGGCGGCTACATCGCTGCCATTCGCGCGGCGCAACTGGGTTTTCACGTAGCCTGTATCGACGAGTGGAGCAACGCCGCGGGCGGCCCCGCGCCCGGCGGAACCTGCACCAACGTGGGCTGCATCCCAAGCAAGGCGTTGCTGCAATCGTCCGAGCACTACGAGCACGCGGTCAAGCACTTTGGCGAGCATGGCATCAGCCTCAAAGACCTGAAGATGGACGTGGCCCAGATGATTGGCCGCAAGGATGCCGTGATCAAGCAGAACAACGACGGCATCTTGTACCTGTTCAAGAAGAACAAGGTCACGTTCTTTCATGGCCGCGGCTCCTTTGTCCAAACGGTGGATGGCGGCTACGAAATTGCCGTGACAGGAAGCAAGCCCGAAACGCTGACGGGCAGACAAATCGTCATCGCCACCGGCTCCAGCGCCCGCGCGCTGCCCGGCGCGCCGTTTGACGAGATCAACATCCTCAGCAACGACGGCGCATTGCGCATGGGCGCCGTGCCCAAGAGGCTGGGCATCATTGGCTCTGGCGTGATCGGGCTGGAGATGGGCAGCGTGTGGCGCCGCCTGGGTGCCGAAGTGACGGTGCTGGAAGGCCTGCCTACCTTCCTGGGCGCGGCGGACGAGCAGATCGCCAAAGAGGCCAAGAAAGCCTTTGACAAGCAGGGCCTGAAGATTGAGCTGGGCGTGAAAGTGGGCGAGATCACATCCTCCAAAAAAAGCAAGCAGACGCAAGTCAGTGTGGCCTACACCGACGCCCAGGGTGCCGAGCACAAGCTGGAAGTGGACAAACTCATCGTCAGCATTGGCCGCGTGCCCAACACCGCCGGCCTGAACCCCGAGGCCGTGGGCCTGCAACTGGATGAGCGCGGTGCCATCGTGGTCGATGGCGACTGCAAGACCAACCTGCCCGGCGTGTGGGCCGTGGGCGACGTGGTGCGCGGCCCCATGCTGGCGCACAAGGCCGAGGAAGAAGGTGTGGCCGTGGCCGAACGCATTGCCGGCCAGCACGGGCATGTGGACTTCAACCTCATCCCCTGGGTCATCTACACCAGCCCCGAAATCGCCTGGGTGGGCAAGACCGAGCAGCAGCTCAAGGCCGAGGGCGTGAAGTACAAGGCCGGCACCTTCCCCTTCCTGGCCAATGGCCGCGCCCGCGCGCTGGGCGATACCACGGGCATGGTGAAGTTTCTGGCCGATGCCGCCACGGATGAAGTCCTGGGTGTGCACATCGTCGGCCCCATGGCCAGCGAGCTGATCGCCGAAGCCTGCGTGGCCATGGCCTTCCGCGCCAGCAGCGAAGACATTGCCCGCATCTGCCACGCGCATCCGTCCTTGAGCGAAGCCACCAAGGAAGCCGCCTTGGCGGTGGACAAGCGCACGTTGAATTTTTGAGGGGCGGTTGAGGGCAAGCATGTAAACTGCCAGTCTGCACGGGGCACCATTGAGGCTGGCAGTTTGCTGCCGTGTGCTTGGGGCCAGTCAGCGGGCGTCAGGCTCAAGCTTGTGGCTCCAGGTACCCCGTCAATTGACGAATGAATGACACACCAGCTGCCTGCGGCGAAGCAAGCCCGGCTGTTGGATGCATGGACAGAACAACGAGGAAGGAGCGTTATGTCATCGGTTGCACAGATTTATCACCGAGAGATTGCCGCACGCGGTTTTCAAAGTGATCCGGAGCAGTTGCACGCCGTAGAGGCCCTGGAGCGCTGCGCGCGCGAATGGGCCGAATTTGAAAAGCAACGCTCCAGCTTCTTTGGTCGGCTGATGAAGCGCCCGGCCATTCCGCAAGGCGTGTACATGTATGGCGGCGTGGGGCGCGGCAAGAGTTTTTTGATGGATTGCTTTTACGAAGCGGTGCCGGTCGCCCTCAAAACGCGGTTGCACTTTCATGAGTTCATGCGCGAAGTGCATCGCGAACTGGGCAAGCTGCAAGGCGTGTCTGACCCCCTGCAGGTATTGGGCGCCAAAATGGCGCAGCGCTTTCGGCTTATCTGCTTTGACGAATTCCATGTGGCAGACGTGACAGACGCCATGATTCTGCACCGGCTGCTGGAGTCGCTGTTCAGCAACGGCGTGGGTTTTGTGACCACATCCAACTTCAAGCCCGATGCGCTCTATCCCAACGGCTTGCACCGCGACCGTATCCTTCCGGCCATTGACCTGCTCAATACGCGGCTGGAGGTCATCAATGTGGATCACGGGGTGGATTACCGCCAGCGACCGTTGGAATACCTTTCTACCTACATCACCGACCCGCAACCAGAAGCCGATGCCCAGATGCAGCATATTTTTGCTCAGTTGGCCACGGCGGCGGAGATGCCCGGATCAGACCATGTGCAACTGGGCTCGCGCCAGATCGCGGTGCGCAAACGCTCGGGCCACGTAGCTTGGTTCGATTTTCGCGAGCTGTGCGACAAGCCCCTGTCGCAAAACGATTATCTGGAGCTGGCCGGCATGTTCCAAACCATCATGGTGTCAGGCGTGCCGAAAATGCTGCCGTCCATGGCGTCGATGGCGCGGCGGTTTACCCTGTTGGTGGATGTGCTGTACGACCGGCGCGTCAAGCTCGTGGTGGCTGCAGCCGCGCCTGCGCCAGAGCTGTACACCGAAGGCACGCTGGCGCATGAGTTCGTGCGCACCGTTTCGCGCCTGCAGGAAATGCAGTCGGCCGAATACCAGGCATTGGAGTACCGCCATGTGGATAGTTCCATCACGTAGTGCATCTCGTCAGGCGTCTGATCGCGCTGGGCGCGTGCGGCAGCGCCGCGGGCTTGGTGGCGCGTTGGCGGCAGCAGCCGTGATGCTTGCTGCCTGCACCCCGCCAACTTTCCCCAGCAATACGCCCACCAAAGAAGAAGTGCCTTTTCTGGGGCAACAGATGACGCAGGAGCAAATCGGGCAATGGCTGGAGCGGGTTGCCACCGAGCGCGCGCAGTTGCAGCAAACGCTGTCCGAGCAGAAAGAGCAGTGTTACCAGCGCTTTTTTGTCAACACCTGCCTGCGCCAGAGCCAGCAGGCGTATCAGGAAAAAGCGGCGGTGCTGCGCAAGCAGGAGATCGAGCTGCGCCGACAGGAGCGCGTGTTGATCGAGGTGGACAAACGGTTGCGGTTGAAAGAGAGCGGGCAGTAAGCAAGCACAGCATGTCCTGTGCAGGCAGCCCGATCACCATTTGAAGTCGAGCAGGCTGCTTTCTTCTTCTGCTGCCACGGATTTGGAAGGCGGGCCTACCTTGACAATGGCCAGTGAGACATTATCTCCCTTGCCCGCAGCCCGCGTGCGTGCTGCATCGAGCAGTTGTCTGCAGGCGTCAACGGGGGTGAGAGCGGCGGTCAGCTTGGCCAGTTCGGTATCGGGGAAATAAGCCCACAACCCATCGGTACAACTCAAGATGACATCACCCACTTCCAGTTGCGCAATGCTGGACAGATCGATGGGAGGCTCGGCATCCATGCCCAGGCAGCCGGTGAGCAAATTGCTCTCCCTGTGGCCAACGGCTTGTCTGGCGTTGATTTCTCCACGATTCAGCAACTCTTGCACATGCGAGTGGTCGCGCGTGCGTGTCAGCAACCGCCCTTTTCGAAAATGATAAATGCGTGAGTCGCCGCTGTGTATCCAATGGCAGGTGCTACTAGGCAAGACCACGTATGCAGCGATGGTGGAATGGGGGTCCAGCTCGCTGCTGACTTTCAGCAGGTGGAT
>JAGOGU010000114.1 GCA_017996515.1 Allobrachymonas sp. | reverse complement strand
CCCCTACGCCTGAGCCGCCCGCAAAGCCAACACTAAGCAGCAGACTGCACGGAAGAAAATGTAAAGCCTGCCGATACGCCGGATTCTGTGCACGGCGGTTGCCCGCCGCGTGACCGCCATTCCTCTGGGCCGGGAGTCGCCCCCACGGCTCGATGCTACCTACCCGCCAGCATCTGCGGAGCCACATCATCGCTGGCCTACTTGGTATTGCTGCGCGCAGAGATTGCCCGTTTCACCCGATTTTGCAATCGACTCGTCTCTGTTGCTCTGATCCTCACCTTGCGGTGGAGAGGTGTTACCTCCTGCGCTGCCCTGTGCAGTCCGGACGTTCCTCCAGCGCGGTGTTTCCACCCTTGCGCCAGCGGCGGTCTGGCAGGCTTTACGGCGCGCATTGTCGCCCAAAACCGGCGTCTTGTTCAAGTGGCGGCTTGCGACCCCCTGACCGAGTCAGCGTTTGGACAAATCGTCGGGCTTGAACACGCTGCCGTCGGCATAGATGGTATCCAGCGGGAAGCGGTGGCCGTCCAGATAATCCTGCAACGAGCGCAGCACCATCGGGCTGCGGTGGCGCGCGCGGCTGGCGCGGATTTCGTCGGGCGTCATCCATACGATGCGCTCAATGGGGTCGTCCAGCGTCAATTCCTCGTGAAACTGCCCCAACGTGCCGCAGAAAGTAAAGCGCAAGAAAGTCAAATCGCGTGTACGGCCATGGCGCGGGTCGTGCCCGCGATAGCGCGACAGGTACACACCCACCAGCGCCTCGGGGGTGAAGTCGAAAGCGGTTTCCTCCAGCACCTCGCGCACGCAAGCCTGCGGCAGCGATTCGCCGATATCGAGGTGGCCGGCCGGGTTGTTGAGCACCAGCCCGCGCGACTGGCGTTCTTCTACCAACAGAAAACGGCCGTCGCGCTCGATCACGGCAGCCACGGTTACACGGGGGGTCCATCGGGTTTCCATGGCGGGCGATCATAGACCAGAAACGCAGCACTACATGCATGACAGACGAAACGATTTGCTGCACAGCCGCTGAACAGCCAAGGCGCATAAAATGGTGCTATTTTTGCCACAACGCGAGGCACGCATGAGTATCAAAAGCGATAAATGGATTCGCCGCATGGCGCAAGAGCACGGCATGATCGAGCCGTTTGAACCCGGCCAGGTGCGCCACGCCGCAGACGGCCAGAAAATCGTGAGCTACGGCACCAGCAGCTATGGCTACGACATCCGCTGCGCGCGCGAATTCAAGATTTTCACCAACATCAACTCCACCATCGTGGACCCGAAAAATTTCGACGAAAAAAGCTTCGTCGATTTCGAGGGCGATGTGTGCATCATCCCACCCAACAGTTTTGCGCTGGCGCGCACGGTAGAGTATTTCCGTATTCCGCGCAATGTGCTGACCATCTGTCTGGGCAAATCCACCTACGCGCGCTGCGGCATCATCGTGAACGTGACGCCGTTTGAGCCGGAATGGGAAGGCTATGTCACGCTGGAGTTCAGCAACACCACGCCACTACCCGCCAAAATCTATGCGGGCGAAGGCTGCGCGCAGGTGCTGTTCTTTGAAGGCGACGAGCCGCCCGAGGTCAGCTACAAAGACCGCGGCGGCAAGTACCAGGGCCAGCACGGCGTGACCTTGCCCAAAACCTGAAAGAAGGAACGGCCATGACACAGCCTCCCGCCGCCAACGGCGCCGCCCGGCAAGAATCGCTCATTCAGTACCCCTGCGATTTTCCGATCAAGATCATGGGCGCCAATGTGGACGGCTTTGTGCATGCGATTGTGGAAGTCGTCAGAAAACATGATCCCACCTTCGATGCCGCAACCATTGCATTGCGCGACAGCAGCAACAGCAAATATCTGGGCGTTACGGCAACCGTCACGGCCACCAGCCGTGAACAGCTCGACGCCCTGTACCAGGAGCTGACCTCGCACCCCATGGTCAAGGTCGTGCTGTAAATGCAGATGGTGGTGCGCCCGCAGGGTTTGCTGGATTACGCCACCGCCTATGCCCAGATGCGCGCGTTTACCGCCGCGCGCACCGCTGCCACGCCCGATGAGCTTTGGCTGTGCCAGCACCCGCCCGTGTACACGCAGGGGCAGGCCGGCAAACCTGAGCATGTGCTGAAGGCTGACAGCATCCCCGTCATCCCCACCGACCGCGGCGGCCAGATCACCTACCACGGACCGGGGCAGGTGGTGGCCTATCCGCTCGTCGATTTGCGCCGCGCGGGCTATTTCGTCAAGGAACTGGTCTGGCGCATCGAAGAAGCCGTGCTGGCCGTGCTGGCCAGCTACCGCCTCACCGGCCATCGCGTGGCGGGCGCGCCGGGTATTTACGTGCGCCTGCACGCCGCTCCCAGCAGCCCAGCCGCGCTGGAAGCGCCCCACACACCACAGCAAGCCTTTGCGGGCTTGGGCAAAATTGCCGCCCTGGGTCTCAAGGTGCATCAGGGCTGCAGCTACCACGGCGTGGCTCTGAATGTGGCCATGGATCTGGAGCCGTTCAGCCGCATCAACCCCTGCGGCTACGCCGGTTTGCCGGTCACTGATTTGACCGCCTGCGGCGTACACACCACTTGCGATGAGGTGGCCACCCGCCTGAGCGAGGCATTGCTGCGGCAATTGTCGGTTGATCGATCATCGGTTGGGTGAGTCGGTTGATTCACCCCTTGTTTTAAAACCGCGAGCAATCTTTCTGCGCCCTGCATAACGGCAACATGCCCTATCCGTCAAGGTGCGCAACAAGGCCCCGTACCGCACTGCGTTTTTTTGCGGCACCATCGGCGTTTGCAGGGATAATAGGCCTCCCAGAATTTCCTCCCCGCTGGCAGCATTAATAGTTGCTTCTGTGCGGGTTTCTTTTTCTTTTCGCTTTCAACACCGCCAGCCCCATGTCCATGCCCGATGATTCGTCTGCTGCCCTATGGCAGGCCTGCCTGGACGTGATGGCGCAGGAAGTGCCTGCGCAGCAATTTGCCACCTGGCTGCAGCCTTTGCAACTGCAACCGCGCCCAGCCGCAGAGGGGTTGGCATTGGCGGTGGGCAACCGCTTCAAGCTCGACTGGATTCGCGCCCAATACCTGCAACGGCTGATCGAAGTGGCCGAGCAACTGGCCGGGCAACCCACACCGATCGAACTGGTGATTGCACCGCGCACGCCTGCCACCGCGCAGCGGCCCAACCCGCGGCCAAACAGTGCACCCCGTGGCAATATCCACCATGATGGGCGCAGCCATGACGCCCCCGCAGTTGCCACACAGCCCGCCAGCGATGCCGACGCCAGCCCTGCCCCAGCTCCTTTAAGGCCCGCTGCCACCGAAGCGCGCAACCCCACCCGACTCGACCCGCGACGCACCTTCAGCACTTTGGTAGAAGGTAGCGCCAACCGCATGGCGCGCGCCGCGGCCATGCATGTGGCCAATGCGCCGGGGCAGCTGTACAACCCGCTGTTCATCTATGGCGGCGTGGGCCTGGGCAAAACGCATTTGTTGCAGGCCGTGGGCCATCAGCTGTTGAGCACCCACCCCAGCGCTCGCGTGCTTTACACCCATGCCGAGCAGTTCGTATCGGATGTGGTCAAGTCGTACCAACGCAAGGCGTTTGACGAGTTCAAGGCGCGCTATCACCAGCTGGATTTGCTGCTGATCGACGACGTGCAGTTTTTTGCCGGCAAGGAAAAAACGCAGGAAGAGTTTTTCAACGCCTTCGAAGCGCTGCTATCGCGCAAAAGCCATATCGTCATGACCAGCGACACCTATCCCAAGGGGCTGGCCAATATCACGGCACGGCTGGTTTCGCGCTTCGACTCGGGCCTGACCGTAGCGATTGAGCCGCCCGAGCTGGAAATGCGCGTCGCCATTCTGATGGACAAGGCCCAAGCCGAAGGCTACGCCCTGCCTGAAGATGTGGCGTTTTTTGTGGCCAAAAACGTACGCGCTAATGTGCGCGAACTCGAAGGCGCGTTGCAGAACATTCTGGCCTATTCGCGTTTCAGCGGGCGCCCCATCGACATCGGCCTGGTGCGCGAAGCCTTGCGCGATCTACTCTCGATCAAAAACCGCCAGATCAGCGTCGAGAACATCCAGAAAACGGTGGCCGATTTCTACAAAATCAAGGTGGCCGACATGCACAGCAAAAAGCGCCCTGCCAATATCGCCAAGCCGCGCCAAATTGCCATGTATCTGGCCAAGGAAATGACGCAAAAAAGTCTGCCCGAAATTGGCGAAATGTTTGGCGGGCGCGACCACACCACGGTGCTGCACGCCGTGCGCAAAATCACGGCCGAGCGCGCCAACGACCCCGATCTGAATCAGCATTTGCATGTGCTAGAGCAAACCCTGCGCGGTTAAGCCAGCGCCTGTTCAGTTCACGTTTTTTCAAATCCGCGTGGCCTTGCGCTGCACGCAGGCCAGATAGCCGTCGCCATCCAGCGGTTGGCCGGTGCGCTGGCTGTGGGCAATCATCTCACCCAGGCAATCCATGGCCGCATGGTGCGCGTCATGCAGCGAGGGCAGGCGCGCCGCCAGCAGCTCCATCACCTGCCGAATGCCGCGCGGCTGGTCGATGCTGCATTGCTCGCTCAAGGCCAAGTGCATCGACAGATGCAGAAACGGATTGGCGCTGTCTGCATGTTCAGGTTGCGGCGCATGGCCTTGCGGTGACTGCGGTTGCAATTGCGGTTGCGCCAACGCCGCGTGGTATTCGGGGTGTTCCTGCATCCAGGCGCTCAGCAGCGCCTCCATGGCATCCAGCGGATCGCCCCTGCACCATTTGGCATACACCTCGCAAAAATAACGCCGCATATCGCTGCGGCTGGATGGACTCAACATCATGCGCGCATCATAGCCAAACAACGCGGCCCCAGGCGCAAACCACACCGGCTCATGATCGGGCAGAGCCACGCGCGGCAGGCATCAGGGTTGAAAGCGCCGTTCCCAGCAAAATCATTGCGCCATAGCCCAACATGGCAGGGGTGACGACTTCGTTCAAAAACACATAGCCATACAGCAAGGCAAACACCGGTACCACATACGTGACCGTGCTCGACACAGCAGGCCCGGCCGTTTGAATCAGGCGGTAGTACAGCACATAGTCAAACGCCGTACAAAAAAGCCCCACAGCCACCACTGCAGCCCAGGCCGAGGCGTTTGGCATGCTGCGCGGCCCCCACCAGATGGCGGGCAGCAGCAGGACCAAGGTGGCACTCA
>JAGOGU010000007.1 GCA_017996515.1 Allobrachymonas sp. | reverse complement strand
GAGCAAGGCATTGCAGAGGCACATGCGCGGGGCAAAAAACTGTTTGTCACCAGCAACATCTTGCCGCACAACGACAAGGTACGCACCTACATGCGCGACATTGAGCCAGTCATAGCCATGCGGCCAGCGAGGGCACGGTCAACCATGCACGGCTGTGTGCGGTTTCCGAGGCGCACCCGGTGGAATTGAGTCGTGCGTTACAGCACTTGGTACAAGCGGGGATGCTGGTTTCCCAAGGTGCAGGCAGAGGGGTGGTTTACTTCTTGCCATGGCAGGAGCTGCCCACCCCTGATGATGTTTTCGGGCCGTTACCGGGGGGGCAAAGCTTTCAAACCTTTGGCAGCTCCTCAGGTTTGGCAGGCAGCTCCTCAGGTTTGGCAGGCAGCTCCTCAGGTTTGGCAGGCAGCTCCTCAGGTTTGCCCCAGCCGGATGGGGATGGCTACTGGCACTCGGATCAGCTTTCGTTGCCGGTGATCAGTGACTTGGCGGCTTTGTCTCCTGTATTGCGCCAGCAGCTGGAACAGTTGGCTGCTGAGCCCAGAAGCCGCAAAAAACTGAAACGTGAAACGATGGAGCAGGTGATATTGGCGGTGTGCAGCGGGCATTTCATCACGCTGCAAGCCCTGGCTGAGTTGGTTCAGCGCCAATCGGTGTCCCTGCGCAATGAGTATTTGTCGCCCATGGTGCGAGAAAAACGCTTGAATCTGGCTTTTCCCGCCACACCCACACATGAGCGACAGGCTTATTGCAGCAACCTTGACGCGCCCGACAAGCAGGAGGGTGTTTGAGATGGCCTTCTTTACCGAGCGCGTGCGCTGGGCAGACGCAACAAGGGCCGCGCTTTTCGCATCCACAACCAGAGGTCAAGACTGGGATCAAGGAAACTGAGCCATGGCCTTTCTATCCGAAGCCGAAATTGAACACGCTCTGCTGGCACAACTGCGCACGCTGGGCTACAGCATCGAAAGCGAGGAGGACATCGGCCCCGATGGGCAGCGGCCGGAGCGCGAGAGTCACGCTGATGTCGTGCTCAAGAAGCGCTTTGAGGATGCGGTTGCACGCCTGAACCCCAGCATTCCCCCTGAAGCGCACCAGGATACCGTGCGGCGGGTGATGCAGTCCGAGCTGCCATCGCTGCTGGAAGAAAACCGCCGCCTGCACAAGCTGATGACGGAAGGCGTGGACGTGGAATATGACGCCGCCGATGGCACGCTTGCGGCAGGCAAGGTGGCGCTGATCGACTTTGAACGCCCCGATCAGAACGACTGGCTGGCGGTGCGCCAGTTCGTGGTGATCAACGGCCAGAACAAGCGGCGGCCCGATGTGGTGGTGTTCGTGAACGGCTTGCCGCTGGGCGTGATTGAACTCAAAGCGCCGGGCAGCGCGGGCGCGCATCTGCTGGGTGCGTTCAACCAGTTGCAGACGTACAAGCAGCAGATCCCGGCGCTGTTCCACACCAACGCGCTGCTGGTCACGTCGGACGGTATTGCAGCGCGGGTGGGGTCGCTGTCGGCAGACCTGGAGCGCTTTATGCCGTGGCGCACCACCGATGGCACGGAGGTGGCCCCGAAAGGTGCGCCGGAGCTTTCGACACTGATTGAAGGCGTGTTGGAGCATCGCCGCCTACTCGATCTGCTGCGCGACTTCACGGTGTTTGGCGAAACCGGTTCCGGGCTGGCCAAAATCATCGCGGGCTACCACCAGTTTCACGCGGTCCGTAAGGCGGTGGAATCCACGGTTCGTGCCTCCGCCCAATGGCAAGGGGTGCGGGAAGAGCCTGCGCACTATGGTTTGCCCAGCGTGAAAACGCAGCCGCCGGGCGACAAGCGCGCGGGCGTGATCTGGCACACGCAGGGCTCCGGCAAGAGCCTGCTGATGGCCTTCTACGCCGGGCAGCTGGTCAAGCACCCGGCCATGATGAACCCCACGCTGGTGGTGCTGACGGATCGCAACGATCTGGACGATCAGCTCTTTGGCACTTTCTCGATGTGCCGCGACCTGATCCGGCAGACGCCGGTGCAGGCCGAGAGCCGCGAAGACTTGCAGAAGGTCTTGAGCCGGGCATCGGGCGGCGTGATTTTCACGACCTTGCAGAAGTTCGGCGAGGTGGCAGAACCGCTGACCACGCGCCGCAACGTGGTGGTGATCGCCGACGAGGCGCACCGCAGCCAGTACGGCTTCAGGGCCAAGGTGCATGCCGCCACGGGCGAAATCTCCTACGGCTTTGCCAAGTACATGCGCGACGCCCTGCCGAACGCGTCCTTCATTGGCTTTACCGGCACGCCCATCGAGGCGGACGACGTCAACACCCCGGCGGTGTTCGGCCACTACATCGATGTGTACGACATCAGCCGTGCCGTGGAGGATGGCGCCACGGTGCCGATCTTCTACGAATCGCGGTTGGCGCGCATCGAGCTGGACGAGGACGAGAAGCCGAAGATCGACGCCGAGGTTGACGACCTGACCGAGGACGATTCCGAGGCCGACCAGGAGCGCTTCAAGAAAAAGTGGTCAACGGTCGAAGCCCTGGTGGGCAGCGATAAGCGCCTGGCTCTGGTGGCCAGGGACATGGTCGCCCATTTCGAGGACCGCGTGGCCGCCCTTGATGGCAAGGCGATGGTGGTGTGCATGAGCCGCCGCATTTGCGTGAAGCTCTACGACGAGATCGTCAAGCTGCGTCCGGACTGGCACAGTGCGGATGACACCGCGGGAGCGGTCAAGATCGTGATGACGGGCGCAGCCAGCGACCCGCAGGCGTGGCAGCAGCACATTGGCAACAAGGCCCGGCGCGATCTGCTGGCCAAGCGCGCCCGCGACGCATCAGACCCGCTGAAGCTGGTGATCGTGCGCGACATGTGGCTGACCGGCTTTGACGCGCCGTGCATGCACACGATGTACGTGGACAAGCCGATGCAGGGCCACGGACTGATGCAAGCCATTGCGCGGGTGAACCGCGTGTTCCGCGACAAGCCGGCCGGGTTGATCGTGGACTACATCGGCATTGCACAAAACCTGAAGTCGGCGCTGCAACAGTATTCCAGGAGCGACCAGGAAAACACCGGCGTCGACGAAGCGCAGGCCATCGCGGTGATGATGGAGAAGTACGAGGTGGTGCGGGACATGTTCCACGGCTACGACTACGCCACGGCACTGAACGGCACGCCGCAGGAGCGGCTGGCGATGATGGCGGGGGCCATCGAATGGATTCTCGACCTGCAACAGCAGCTGGCTGAAAAAGAGAAAACCACGGAGGGCAAGAAGAACGCCCATCGCCGATACCAGGACGCGGTGCTGGCGCTGTCCAAGGCGTTCGCTCTGGCGTCCGCGTCCGACGAGGCGCGCGAGATTCGGGAGGAAGTCGGCTTCTTCCAGGCGATTCGAGCCGCGCTGGTCAAGAGCAGCGCCGGCTCCGGCGTGACGCAGCAAGAGCGCGAGCTGGCCATTCAGCAGATCGTCAGCCGTGCGGTGGTCTCGACCGAGATCGTGGACATCCTGGCTGCGGCGGGCATCCAGAGCCCGGACATTTCCATCCTCTCGGACGAATTCCTCGCCGAAGTGCAGCAGATGGAGAAGAAGAACCTGGCGCTGGAAGCCTTGCGCAAGCTGATCAACGACGGCATCCGCTCACGCAGCAAGGCCAACGTGGTGCAGACCAAGGCGTTTTCGGAGCGCCTAGAAGACGCGGTAGCGCGCTACCACGCCAACGCCATCACCACCGCCGAGGTGCTGCAGGAGCTGATCGAGCTGGCCAAGGACATCCGTGCAGCGCGCCAGCGTGGCGAAGAGCAAGGGTTGTCAGACGAAGAGATCGCCTTCTACGACGCCCTGGCCGAGAACGACAGCGCCGTGCAGATGATGGGCGACGACAAGCTCAAGCTGATCGCCCACGAATTGCTGATGAGCCTGCGCGAAAACGTAACCGTGGACTGGGCCCACCGCGAATCCGCCCGCGCCCGGATGCGGGTGCTGGTCAAACGCATTCTGCGCAAGTACGGCTACCCGCCTGATTTGCAAGACGCGGCGGTGCAAACCGTGCTGCAACAGGCCGAGGCGCTGTCGTCGGAGTGGTCGATTGGGACGTAATGCGAAGTAAGGCGCAGAGTGCGGCGAAGGAGGCGGCTGCGCGAGCGATTACAAGCAGTGAAAAAGCGGAGCGGTAAAGCACGCATAAAAAAATCCCAACCGCAAGGGTTGGGATTGCAAAGTTTGGTGGTGGTAGGTGGAATCGAACCACCGACCTTGGGGTTATGAATCCCACGCTCTAACCATCTGAGCTATACCACCGGTAAGCGCAGAATTATAACGGCTTTCGCGCGGCTGAAAAGCGGCGATGCGCAGTTTCCGCTAACATGGCGTGCAAGTGCGCAACAGCCGCTGAAGCGGCCAGTTTGCGCGGATTGATGGATTCAAAGGATATTTCATGACACAAGTGACACAACAAGGCCGCCCGGTAGCGATCAGCGGCGCGTTTCCGCAGCAGGGGGCCAGCGCCCCCGATTTTTGTCTGGCCGCGGGCGATTTGTCGGACAAGACGTTGGCGGATTTTGCGGGCAAGCGCAAGATTTTGAACATTTTCCCCAGCGTTGATACCGGCGTGTGCGCCCGCTCGGTGCGCACCTTCAACGAAAAAGCCGCTGCGCTGCACAATGCCGTGGTGCTGTGCATTTCTGCCGATTTGCCGTTTGCGCAGGCGCGTTTTTGTGGCGCAGAGGGGATCGACAATGTGGTGATGCTGTCCACCTTTCGCAGCAGTTTTGCGCGCGATTACGGCGTGGAGATTGCCAGCAGCGCCTTGAAGGGGCTGACCACCCGCGCCGTGCTGGTGCTGGACGCAAACAACCAGGTGCTGCATGGCGAGCTGGTGGCCGATATTGCCAACGAGCCTGATTACGAGGCCGCATTGCGCGTGTTGTAAACGGCGGCGCTTCTGGCGCTTTTGAAAAAGCAAAACCCGTATGCAATACACATACGGGTTTTGTTTTGAGCTAGTGTCAGGCGTTAACGCCGTGACATGTGCGCTTCAGGTCAGTGCGCAGCAGCGCCTGGCTTTTCGGGCATGGCCGAAGAGTGGTGGCTGGAGATTTTCCACTCGCTGCCATTCCAGCGGTAGGTGTAGGTGTAGCGGGCGTGAACTTTCTTGCCGGTTTTGCCATATGTGAAGGTGTACAGGCCAGAGTCAACCGCTTTGTTGCAGTCGATTTGGATGTGGCGCTGATCGATCTTGCCGGAGGGTTTGTCCGCCATGAAGTGCACGAAGTAGTCTTCTTTTTCGGCAGGTGTCAGGCGGGGTTTGTTCGATACGGTGGGCAGCAGGATGGAGCCTTCGTCGTACAGGGCGACAACGGCTTTGGGGTTGCCTGTTTGCAGGGCGGTGTTCCAACGGTCAAACAGGGAAGCGATTTCTGCTTCGGTCGCTTGTTTGCAGACGGGGGCGTTGGTGTTGCCAGGCTGAACGGCGGTTTTGGAGTTGCTGGTAGAGCAGCCGGCTACAGCGGCGATGGCCAAAACGCCAGCCGAGAGGTTGAAGAATTTTTGCATGATGATTCCTGTATGAATGGTTCAACACATCCAGAAGAGAATCTGGAGCGAAAGAGCTTGCACAAAAGGGATGAAAGAATCCGAATCCCCATTGGTGCGAGACGGGCTCCACTGTATCGGCGATTTTGTAACTTTGGCTTCAGAAAAAAGTAATTCTTGTATCTAAAGTATGGAGAGTGGAGAGCCCTGAGGTACGGGAAAGTCTCCTGATAAGGCGCCCATACGATGCATGTCGAGAAACACTGCCGCTGCAATTTGCACGGCTTGCAGCGCAAGCGCCCAACTTTGCCAGAGCACAAGGAAAAGGGACATGAAAAAACCCACCGCCGCAGGCTGGGCGGGCGTGGGCGGGTCGCGCTTCATGTGAGAGAAATAGCGCGCAGTTGCGAGCAACGCGCGTCGATCAGGGGGGTGTTGGTCTCGGGCTTTTCGGGCATGGCTGATGAGTGGTGGCTGGAGATTTTCCACTCTTTGCCATTCCAGCGGTAGGTGTAGGTGTAGCGGGCCCGTATCTTCTCGTCGCTGCCTTCGAACGTGAAGGTGTACAGGCCGGAAACAACCGCCTGGTTGTAGCCGATTTGCACGTGGCGCAGATCGATGGTGCATACCGGATGCCGCGCCATGAAGTGCTCGAAGTAGTCTTCGATTTCGGCATGCGTGCGGCGCGGAATGTTCGATACGGTGGGCAGCAGGATGGCGTCCTGGTCGTACAGATCAACCAGGGTTTTGGGGTCGCCTTTTTGCAGGGCGGTGTTCCAGTTATCGAACAGGGTGGTGATTTCGGCCTCGATGGCTTTTTTGCCAAAGGGCGTATCGCCGCCGTGCGTGGACGGTGCCGGGAACAGGCTCGCCGTGGGCGCATAAGCCGCGCTGTCGGCTTGGGTGGATGCGGCTGCTGCCGCTGCGGCCGGTGGGCGCAAACGCAGGCGCATATCGTTGCCCAGCGTGCGGGCTTCGTGCAGTTGCCAACGCGTGGCCGTGCCCAGATCGGTCATGGCGGGCAAGGCGGCCAGTGGTTGCCCTGGGCCCAGCAGCATGGGGGCGATATAGGCCAGGATTTCGTCCACATGCCCGTGCCGCAACAGGGCGCCATTGAGGGTGGCGCCTGCTTCCACGTGCAGCTCGTTGATGTCGAGCCGCCCCAGCTCTTGCAGCAGGGCGTGCAGGCAGGGCTTGTCGTGCGTGTTGGCGGGCAGCCACAAAATGTGCGCGCCGGTGGCTTGCAAGGCGGCGGCGCGCTGGGTCAGTTTGGCCTGATGGGTTTGGCTGGCGCACAGCCACACTTTGCGATCGGGCACGCCCAGGATGCGCGCCGTGGGGGGCGTGCGCAGTTGGCTATCCAGCACAAACAAAGGGGGCTGGGGGGGCTGCGGCTGTTGCGACAGGCGCAGGTTGAGCAAGGGGTTGTCGTGCAGCACGGTGCCCACGCCGGTCAGGATGGCGCAGGCGCGGGCGCGCCAGTGCTGCACATCGGCGCGGGCGGTGGCATCGGTGATCCACAGGCTGTTGCCGTTGGGCAGGGCCGTGCGGCCATCGAGCGAGGTGGCGGTTTTAAGCCGCACCCACGGGCGGCCATGCTGCATGCGATGCACGAAGCCAATATTGAGTTCGCGTGCGGCGCGGGCGATGTCAGAATCGGGCGCGAGCAGTTCCACTTCGATGCCCGCTGTGCGCAGCCGCTCCATGCCTTTGCCCGATACGAGCGGGTTGGGGTCTTGCAAGGCCACCACCACTTTGGCAACGCCTGCGCTGATCAGGGCGTCGCAACAGGGCGGGGTGCGGCCGTAGTGCGAGCAAGGCTCCAGCGTGACGTACACCGTGCTGCCCGCGGGCGATGCGCCCCGGTTGGCCACATCGTGCAGCGCCATGATTTCGGCATGCGGCTGCCCGGGCCGCTGGGTGTAGCCGCTGCCAATCATCTGGCCGTTGGCCGAAACGATGACGCAGCCCACGCGCGGGTTGGGGCTGCTCCAGCCGGTGGACTGTTGCGCCAATTGCAGCGCCAAGGTGAAATGTTCCATGGCTATGGATTATCTCTTGATAGACCTTGTTTTTACAGGGGCGCAGGCTGGGCGGCGCATGCGATACGCAGCATGACGAACCGTGCATGCACAACATGCTGCGCCGCGCGGCGGATGCTCAAAAAACAACCCCGAAAAAAACCAACCCCGGTGGGTGGCCGGGGTTGGGAGGTATTGGTGCCGACAACCGGCACCGACGCACGGGCAAAGGCTTGCATGCGCCAGTGTCCGGCTAATGCCCGGTCGCCCGGTCAATCGCGCCAACACTGTTTGGCATGGGCGCTTATTGCGCCGCAGCGCCCAGTTTTTCGCGCCAGCCGGGGTAGATGGCGTCGGCGTCTTTCGGGAACGAAACAAAGGCGCGGGCAAATTCGCGGTGCTGCTTGGCCCATTCGATCGGGTCGGCACCGGCCTTCCAGCACTCGTAGGCCTGGCGCAGCGAGCGCGCACCGGCTGCGGGGCTGTCCACGTGGCCGTAGCTGCCGCCGCCCGCGGTGTTGACGACGTTGCCGTGCCCCAGGTTCTTGAAGAAGCCCGGCAGGCGCAGCGCATTCATGCCGCCGCTGATGATCGGCGTGGTGGGCTTCATGCCGTACCACTCCTGGTGGTAGATGGGGCCGGTGTAGCTGTCGCGCTCGATGATGTAGGCAATGGCGCGGTCGTCTTTTTCGCCTTCCATCTTGCCGTAGCCCATGGTGCCTACGTGGATGCCCGATGCGCCTTGCAGGCGGCTCATCTTGGCCAGCACATAGGCGGTGTAGCCGCGCTTGCTGCTGGGGCTGGTTACGGCGCCGTGGCCCGCGCGGTGGTAGTGCAGATACTGGTTGGGGAAGTTGCGGCGCGCAGTGGTGATCATGCCGGGGCCGCCCACATAGCCATCGACCAGGAAGGCCACCTTGTCGGCATCCGAGCCAAAGGCTTGCAGGATGAATTCGCCGCGGGCGAGCATTTCGTAATGGTCGTCGGCCGTGATGTTGGCCGAGAACAGTTTGGCCTCGCCGGTTTTGTCCATGGCGCGCTTCATGGCGTCAGCCACCAGCGGAATGGTCTGCTTCAGGGGGGCAAAGGTCTGGTTGCCCTGGGGCTCGTCATTTTTGATGAAGTCGCCGCCCAGCCAGAATTCGTAGGCCGCTTGGGCAAACGGCTCGGGGCGTAGGCCCAGCTTGGGTTTGATAATGGTGCCGCTGATGTAGCCGCCGTCTTTGACGGGGCGACCCAGAATGCGCCACAGATCGGAAATGTCTTTGGCAGGGCCGTCAAACAGCTCGATGGCGCGGCGCGGCATGTAAAAGTCGATCATCTTGGCGTACTCGATGTCGCCCATGCCTTGGTTGTTGCCGATGGTCAACGTCAAAAAGCTCACCATCATCATGCGCCCGTCGAGCATGTTGCGGTCAAACAGCTCCAGCGGGTAGGCGATGCGCATGTCTTCGGTCGCCTCGTCGATGTGGTACACCAGTGCGTCGATGCCCTTGGTGAAATCGTCGGTGGTGGAAACTTCCACATTGGTGCCGGTGGACGATTCGGCGGCAAAGTGCGCCGCCGCTTCCAGATAGCCGAGACCGGCCTTGGGCTTCATTTTGTAGGCGCACAGAATGTGACGCCCGCCGGCGATCAGATCGGCCTCTTTGAGGCTCAAATCGGCGTAGCGGTTGGATTGGTCCATGAGGTAACTCCTTGACAGAATGCAGAATGCGACTAGGGGTGGTTGATGGCAGCCACTGTAGCGCGCTTCACTCATCAGGTAAAGTCAAATATATTTTTCTAATCATCAATTTTTATTGATGATAAGGCCGACCAAGCCCGGGGCACGCTGCCCTTACAGCCGTGAATCCATCAGTGCGCCGCCTTGCTCGATCAAAAAGCCCTTGAAGGCGCGCGCGGCGGGCGACAGCGTTTTGCCGGCCAGATGGGTCACGTACCATTGCCCGATCAGCGGCATGCCCTCGATATCAAGCACGGCCAGATAGCCGCCCGCCAACTCCTGGCGCACCGTGCGCAGCGACAAGAAGCCCAGCCCCATGCCGGCCATCACGGCCTGCTTGATGGTTTCGTTGCTGGGCATTTCCATGGCGACCTTGAGCGCGCAGTCGTGCTGCTCAAACAGGCGTTCCATCGCCGCGCGGGTGCCCGAGCCTGCTTCCCGCACCACAAAGGCATGTTCGGCCAGCGTGGCAAATGGCACGTTGCGGCGCGTGGTCAGTACGTGCTGCGGCGGCGCGATGATGCCCAGGGGGTTGGTGGCAAAAGGCACGGCCTCGGTCGCCAGATTGGCGGGTGCCCGGCCCATGATGACCAGGTCGGCCTCGCTGCGGGCCAGCAGGCCCAGCACGTTTTCGCGGTTGTCGATGCGCAGCACCACTTCCACATCGGGGTGCAGCTCGGCAAAGCGCACCAGCAGCATCGGCACAAAGTATTTGGCGGTGCTGACCACAGCCAGCGTAAAGCGCCCCTTTTTGGCGCCTGCGTGCGCAGCCATGAGAGATTCCAACTCGTGCAACTCGGCCATCACGCGCATGGTGCTGCTGGCAAAGGCGCGCCCTGCATCCGTGAGCCGAATGCCACGGCCATGCGGCTCGAACAGCGCCACGCCAAAGGCTTCTTCGAGCTGGCGAAGATGCATCGACACAGCAGGCTGCGTCACAAACAGCCGCTCGGCCGCCTTGGAGACCGAGCCTTGGCGCGCCACCTCCATGAAGGTCTGGATTTGCTTGAGGGTATAGTTGCGCACGGTCTTGTTATCAGAAAATATTGATGTGTTTGATAATAAAGATGATTAGTGCTGATGATTCTATCCAACTACAGTCAGTGCCTGGATTTTCAGGCGCAAGCTTGTGCATGCCTGAATATGTTTTTACGCAGCGTGTTTGCCCTTGGGGCAAGCCGCCTGCACCTCTTTGCAAAGTGAACGATTGATGCTGCAAGCCCTGATTTTTGATGTAGACGGCACACTGGCCGATACCGAGGCGGCGCACCTGGCCGCCTTCAACCGCGCTTTTGCCGAAGAAGGGCGCGACTGGAACTGGAGCGTGCCCGAATACACCCGCCTGCTGGAAATTTCCGGCGGCAAAGAGCGCATCCTGCACTACTGGAAGCAGGTGCAACCCGATTTGGTGGATTTTGGCGCGGGCGTGGCCGATACGGTGGCGCATCTGCACGAACTCAAAACCTCGTTTTACGAGCAGGCCGTGCACGCCGGTGCCGTGCAACTGCGCCCCGGCGTGCTCGATTTGATCGAAAGCGCGCACGCGGTCGGGCTGACGCTGGCCATTGCCACCACTACTTCGCCCACCAATGTGGCGGCCTTGCTGCGCACCGCCTTGGGCGAAGACTGGCACAGCCGCTTTGCCGTGATCGAAGATGCCTCAACCGCGCCCCACAAAAAGCCTCACCCGCAGGTGTACGAGCAAACCTTGCAGCGATTGGGCCTGCCCGCATCGGCCTGTCTGGTGTTTGAAGATTCGGCCAACGGCCTGCAAGCCGCGCGTGCGGCGGGGCTACCTGTGGTGATTACGTCCAACAGCTTCACGGCGCATCACGACTTTACCGGCGCTTTGCGCGTGCTGCCCGATTTGAGTCAGGTCACGCTGCAAGATGTACAGGCCTGGCATGCCGAGGCCGTTGCTGGCCGGTCTGCCTAGTTCGCCCAGCCGCAAGGCGTACCGAGTCAGTATCGCCCGCGGCGCACGTAAACTTGCCAATCTGCATCGCGCGTGTTTGTTGAGCCAGTTTCCCGTTTTTGCTGTTTCGCCCAATCATCATGAGCCATCCCATCCGAATCGCCCCCTCCATCCTCTCGGCCGACTTTGCCCGCCTGGGCGAAGAGGTGCGCGCCATCGAAACCGCAGGCGCCGATCTGGTGCATTTCGACGTGATGGACAACCACTACGTGCCCAACCTCACCATCGGTCCGCTGGTGTGCGAGGCCATTCGCCCGCACGTGCAGATTCCGATCGATGTGCACCTGATGGTCGAGCCGGTCGATAGCCTCATTCCGCTGTTTGCCAAGGCAGGCGCCAACATCATCACCTTCCACCCCGAGGCCAGCCGCCATGTGGATCGCACCTTGCAGCTGATTCGCGACCAGGGTTGCAAGGCGGGCATTGTGCTCAACCCGGCCACGCCCCTGGCCTGGATGGACCACGTGATGGACAAGCTCGACATCGTGCTGCTGATGAGTGTGAACCCCGGCTTTGGCGGGCAAAGTTTCATCAACAGCACCTTGCCCAAACTGCGCGAGGCGCGCCAGCGCATCGATGCGCACATTGCCAACGGCGGCCAGCCCATTTGGCTGGAGGTGGACGGCGGCGTCAAGCCCGGCAATATCGGTGTCATTGCCGCAGCCGGAGCCGACACCTTTGTGGCGGGCAGCGCCGTATTTGGTGCGCCCGATGCCGACGGCGGCTACCGTGGCGTGATGCAGGCATTGCGCCAGGCGGCTGCTCAGTAAAGAAAAAACAGGAAAAGCACCATGCCCCAATTCGCCATGCAGCTCTTGCCAAATCCCCTGCCGCCGCGCTACACGCTCACGCAGTATCTGATCGACCAGCGCAAGCGCTACCCCGAAGCCTCGGGCGATTTCAACTCCCTCATGCTCGACGTGGGGCTGGCCTGCAAGGCCATCAGCCGCTCGGTGGCATTTGGCAAACTCAATGCCATGCCGGGGCAGCCCATTGTGGATGCGGGCTGCGGCGCGTGCATGCTCAAGCCAGCGGCCGGGGAGCCCCACGCATCGGCAGAAAAGCAGGTGCTGGACTGGGTCAGCAACGAATGCTTCGCCTCCATGAACAACTGGGGCGGCCATTTGGCGGGCATGCTGTCTGAAGAGCAAGACCAGCCTTACCAGATCCCCGCAGGCCTGCCGCGCGGCAAATACCTGCTGGTGTTCGACCCGATCGACGGCACCGTCAATATCGATGTGAACGTGACCGTGGGCAGCATCTTTTCCATTCTGCGCGCGCCCGACGAGGTGGTGCAAAGCGGTCGCGACGTAACCCCCGAAGACTTTTTGCTGCCCGGCTGCAAACAGGTGGCCGCGGGCTACGCGCTGTACGGCCCCAGCACCATGCTGGTGATGAGCGTGGGGCATGGCGTGTTCGGCTTTACGCTTGATCCCAATCTGGGGCAGTTCATGCTCACACACCCCGATCTGCGCATCCCCGAAGAAACGCAGGAATTTTCCATCAACGCCAGCAATGCCAGATTTTGGGAGCCGCCCGTCAAACGCTATGTGGACGAATGCCTGGCCGGCAAAAGCGGCGAGCGCGGCAAAGACTTCAATATGCGCTGGGTCGCCAGCATGGCGGCCGAAACGCACCGCATCCTCATGCGCGGCGGCGTCTTCATGTACCCGGTGGATACGCGCAACCCCGAACGACCCGCCAAGCTGCGTTTGCTGTACGAGGCCAACCCCATCGCGTTTCTGGTCGAGCAGGCCGGTGGCCGCGCCTCTACCGGCTACGAGCCGGTGCTGCAGGTACAGCCCAAAGGCATTCACCAGCGCATCGGCCTGATTTGCGGCTCGCGCAGCGAAGTCGAGCGCATCGAGCGTTACCATGAAGAAAAAACGCACGATGCCCCGCTGCGCAGCCCCTTGTTTGCCGAGCGCGGCCTGTTTCGCCACTAAGCCGCTATCACCAAGCCGCAGCGGCCAGTGGCCCCGTTAATTTTCTTTTTCTTTTGCCCGTACTGCCATGTCTGAACGTCACCCCATCATCGCCATCACCGGCTCGTCTGGCGCCGGCACCACCACCGTCACCCGCACCTTTGCGGGCATCTTTGCGCGCGAGGGCGTCAAGCACGCCGTCATCGAAGGCGACAGCTTTCACCGCTACGACCGCAAGGAAATGAAAATCAAACAGGCCGAGGCCGAAGCGCAAGGCAACCAGCACTTCAGCCATTTCGGGGTCGACAACAACCTGATTGGCGAGCTGCAAAACCTGTTTGCCACCTACGCCAAAACCGGCCAGGGCAAGGCGCGCAAATACCTGCACAACGCCGAAGAAGCCGCCCCCTACGGGCAAGAGCCGGGCACCTTCACGCAGTGGGAAGACCTGCCCACCGACACCGACATGCTGTTTTACGAAGGCTTGCACGGCGCGGTCGTCACGCCCGAATACAACGTGGCGCAATACCCCGATCTGCTCATCGGCGTGGTACCCGTCATCAATCTGGAATGGATCCAGAAACTCTGGCGCGATCAGAAAATGCGCGGCTACAGCAGCGATGCCGTGGCCGACACCATCCTGCGCCGCATGCCCGATTACGTGAACGTGATCTGCCCGCAGTTCTCGCGCACGCACGTCAATTTCCAGCGCGTGCCCGTGGTCGATACCAGCAACCCCTTCATCGCGCGCGACATCCCCAGCGCGGACGAAAGCATGGTCGTCATCCGCTTTGCCAATCCCCAAGGGTTCGACTTTCCTTATCTGCTCTCGATGATCGACGGTAGCCACATGAGCCGCGCCAACACCATCGTCATCCCCGGCGGCAAAATGGAACTGGCCATGCAACTCATCTTCACGCCCTTTGTCTGGCGCATGATGGAACAGCGCCGCAAATACGCGGTGTAAGGGGTAGCGCACGCAGGCTGCGCTTGCGGGGCTGGTGCGCTTCACGACGCGCTTTCTGCCCACTATCTGCTCGGGTTTTGCCATGGCCGCCTTGCCTGATTGCTCCACAACAGCCGATGCGGCGCAGCGCTGCCCGCTGTGCGGCCAACTCAACCAATGCGCGCAACAGGCCGGGGCTGCGCCCGCGCCTTGCTGGTGCATGCAGCGCCCGGCGCTGGGGCGTGACTGGCTGGCGCAACACCTGCCCAGTTCGGCGACACAAAGCCCGCCAAGCTGCCTATGCCCCGCCTGCCACGCGCGGCTGGAGCGGGAAAAGCCAACGCCCGTCTAGCCTTCTGGTATTCGTTGCTGCCGTGCGCCTGAACGTGGGTGTGAAAGCCTGAGTGACTGGCGTTATGGTTTTGCCAGAGGGGTTTCGTTTTTGCTTTTTGGTGCCACAGAAATGGGGGCAAGGGTATTCGTACTTTTTTGAAGCAGAGGCCATGTTTTTAAACAGCCTCAGAGTGGGCCGTGGGCGCGCAGCCAAGGCGTGCGCGGGCTACATGCGCTCCCACTCTGCTACCGGCCCGTGGTGCAGGGTGAACAGGGGGTGCAGCTGGGGCGTATCTACATTGCGCCATTGCTGGTGCAATTGGGGGCTGCGCGCGTGCAGTTTGCGCATCAGGTGTACCCATTCGTATTGCACCTGCCCAGAGCTCACGGCCAGCCGTACCGGCGCTGTAGCCGGGTGGATTTTGCCGGCGTTGAAACGGTAGCCGCGCCGGGTGGCTTCGGCGTACACGGTTTGCAGATAGTGGGAGATGGCAGCCAGTGGCGCGGCGTGCTGTTGGAACCGATCCAGCTGCGGGTGGTTGCGGTAGCCGCGGGTTTCGCCGCGCAAAACGGCCTGGGCCAGCAAAGCCTCGCGCCACAGGGCGACCAGCCCTTGCGGGTCGAGATACTGGGGGTGGATGGACCACAGCCGCATGGGTTTTTGCTGGGGGATGATGGTGGGAGGGTTGATCGCCGCCGCAGTGCTGGTCTTGGGGCTGCTTATGCCTCGCCCAGCGCGATGGGTTCAAACGACAGCCCCAGCAGCCTGGCGACTTGGGCGGCTTGCGCTTGCGCCTCGTGGGCGGTGGCGGCGGTGATGGTGATGTGGCCCATTTTGCGGCCGGGTTTGACGCCCTGTTTGCCGTACAGGTGCAGGTGCACGTCGGGCAGGGCCAGCACCTGCTGCCAGGGCGGGGTGCGCGGTTGGCCTGCGGCATCAAGCCAGACATCGCCCAGCAGGTTGAGCAAAACGGCCGCGCTGTGGTGGCGCGGCGCAACCAGCGGCAGGCCCATGGTGGTGCGCACTTGCAGATCGAACTGGCTGTGGGTGCAGGCATCGACGGTGTAGTGGCCGCTGTTGTGCGGGCGCGGCGCCATTTCGTTCACGACCCAGCTGCCGTCTTGCAAGATGAAGTATTCCACGCACAGCACGCCCACGTAGTTCAGCCCGTCGGCGATGCGGGCGGTGGCCTGCACCAGTTGTTCGGCCAAGTGGCCGGGCACGGCGCCCGCAAACGCGTAGGTGGTGGCAAGAACGCCGCCGTGGTGCACATTGCGCTGCGGCTCGAAGTGCACCACGTTGCCGTTTGCGTTGCGCGCCACGATGACGGAGCATTCCAGCGCCAGCGCCAGTTTCTTTTCGATCACGCAGGGCACGCCGCCCAGTTGCAGCCAGGCATCGTGCGCCTGCTGGGCATCGGCCACCGTGGCCTGGCCTTTGCCGTCGTAGCCCATGCGGGCGGTTTTGACGATGGCGGGAAACAGCTCGGGCGGCAGCGCCAGGGCGTCGGTCGCGTGGTGCAGCGCGCGGTAGGGCGCGCAGGGCACCTGGCAGTGGTCGAAATGCTGTTTTTCGTGCAGGCGGTTTTGTGCCTTGGCCACGGCTGGCGCGGGCGGCGACACGGGGGTGTGTTGCGCCAGATAGTCCAGCGCGGCGGCGGGCACGTTTTCAAATTCGGTGGTGATGCCATCGCAGGCATGCAGCAGTTGCTGCCAGCCGTCGGCATCGTCGTAAGCGGCCACGATGTGGCGCTGCGCGGCCTGGCCGGCGGGGCAGTGGGCGTCGGGGTCGAGTACCACGGTGCCATAGCCCATGCGCTGCGCGGCGTGTACCAGCATGCGCCCCAGTTGCCCACCGCCCAGCACGCCCAGCGTGGCCGGCGGCAACTGGGCAGAAGAAGCAGGGGTGCTGGCATGCATGGCAAGAGCCTTTCAGGAAAGGGGCGTCACGGTCAATGAGGGGGCAGGGTCATTTGGCGCGCGGCCTCGGTCTGGCGGGCGCGAAAGTCTTGCAGCTTCTGGCGCAGCGCCGCATCGTGGTTGGCCAGCAGGGCCGCGGCAAACAGGGCGGCATTGGCCGCACCGGCCGCGCCAATGGCAAAGGTGGCCACGGGCACACCCTTGGGCATTTGCACAATGCTGTGCAAGGAATCAACGCCTTGCAGGTGGCGGCTGGCCACGGGCACGCCCAGCACGGGCACGGTGGTTTTGGCGGCCACCATGCCGGGCAGGTGGGCTGCGCCGCCCGCGCCCGCGATGATGGCGTGCAGGCCGCGGCTGGCGGCGCTTTCGGCATAGGCAAACATGTCATCGGGCATGCGGTGCGCCGAGACGACGCGGTACTCGTGCGCAATGCCGAACTCTTCAAGAATGTGTACGGCGTGCTGCATGGTGTCCCAGTCGGAGCTGGAACCCATGATGACGCCAACCAGCGGTGCTTGCTGCATGGTGAAATGTCGATTCGGGAAAAAACGAACCCATCCCCGCCAAGGGATGGCGCACAGTCTGCAAGGGTGGCCGCTTTGCCGTAATTGCTACTGCTACGATTTGCCGCACAATGCAGGCTTGGCATTGTATGCTGCGTGCGTGTGCAGCATACCCACAATCTTATCTACAGGAATCCTGTCATGATCGACGTTACCCTCGCCACTTACGAGCAGGACATTATCGAAGCCTCGATGGCCACGCCCGTGCTGGTGGATTTTTGGTCGCCCAACAGCAGCGCCAGCAAAATGCTGGAGCCAGTGCTGGAAAAGCTGGATGCGGAATATGCCGGTCGCTTCATCCTCGCCAAAATCAATATCGACGAGTCGCCCCAACTGGCCATGATGTTTGGCGTGCGCAACGCGCCGACCTGCATTTTGGTCAAGCAGGGGCAGGCGGTGGACGGCTTTACCGGCGCCCAGCCCGAAGGTCAGGTACGCGCCTTGCTTGAGCGCCATCTGGGCGCCGCGCCTGCTGCGCCAGCAGAAGCCGAAGCGGCGGGCGAGGATGAAGACGACGCAGCCCTGGTGCAGCGCCTGCACCGCATCGTCGAGGCCGAGCCGGAAAACGACAATGCGCGCTTTGACTATGTGCGCCTGCTGTTGCAACTGCGCCGCTACGAAGAAGCTCAGGCGGCTTTTGCGCCGGCCAAGGCCAAAACAAGCTTGGTGCGCGTGTTTGACAGCTTGCAACGCTGGATGGACGCCATCGATGCCGAACGCCAGCAGCCTGCCGACCTGGCCGCGCTGGATGCCGCCATTGCCGCCAACAAGCGCGACTTTGCCGCGCGCTACGCCCGCGCGCTGGCGCTGATGGGGCAAGAGCGATTCACCGAAGCGATGGACGAGCTGCTCGAAATCCTCATGCGCGACAAAAGCTGGAACGAAGATGCCGCCCGCAAA
>JAGOGU010000006.1 GCA_017996515.1 Allobrachymonas sp. | reverse complement strand
GGCGGCCTTGTCTGCGGCGGCTGGCACGGTGATGGCGCCGCGCAGCTTACCGTTGATTTGCAGCATCAACTCGACTTCGTCTTGCTGCAAGGCAGCGTCATCAGGCTGGGGCCAAGCGGCATCCAGCAACTCGCCTTGGGCGGAGGCAAAGCCCAGTTCCTGCCACAGCACATGGGCGATGTGCGGGGTGGCGGGGTAGAGCACGCGCAGCAGAATGCCGAAGCTTTCGGCGGCGGCCAGGCGATCGGTCTCGTCTTGCGGGGCGAAGGCTTCGAGCGCGTTGAGCATCTTCATCGCGCCTGATACCACCGTGTTGTACTGCATGCGCTGGTAGTCGTAGCGCACCTGTTGCAGTACGGTGTGAATTTCATGCCGCAAGGCTTTGGCAGCTTTGCCAAATGCCGCTTGCGGAGCCGTTTGGTGTGGCAGGGCGGCGATGGCTGCTTGGCCACCTTCGGCTGTGGCGAGCTTGACACCAAAATTCCACACTCGGCGCAGAAAGCGGTAGCTGCCTTCCACGGCGGAGTCGTTCCACTCCAGCGTTAGCTCGGGCGGAGCGGTGAACATGGTGTAGAGGCGGGCGGTGTCGGCGCCATAGCGGGCGATCAGCTCCTGCGGGTCCACGCCGTTGTTCTTGGATTTGGACATGGTGCCCACGCCCTCGTAGTCGATGGGGGTGCCAGCGGGCAGCTCGCCATCGTCGCTGGGTACGGCCTTGTTGAGCTTGGCGCCCACTTGCTTGCCGGCTTCGTCCAGCACGGCGTCCACGTCCTTGGGCCAGAAGTATTCTTTGCCGCCTTTGGCGGTGCGGCGGCTGTAGATGTGGTTGAGCACCATGCCTTGGGTGAGCAGGCGGGTGAAGGGCTCGTCGATCTTGACCAGGCCCAGATCGCGCATGACCTTGGTCCAGAAGCGCGCATAGAGCAGGTGCAGGATGGCGTGTTCAATGCCGCCGATGTATTGGTCCATGGGCATCCAGTGCTGCGCGCCTTCGGCCACCATGTGTTCGCTGTTGCGGGCGTCGCAATAGCGCATGAAGTACCATGAGCTATCGACGAAGGTGTCCATGGTGTCGGTCTCGCGTCGCGCGGGCTTGCCGCAGCAGGGGCAGGTCACGCCGGCGTGAAATGCCTCGCTCTTGACTAGCGGGTTGCCGCTGCCATCGGGCACCAGGTCTTGCGGTAGCACCACGGGCAAATCTTTTTCCGGCACAGGCTGCGCGCCGCAATCGTCGCAATGGATGATGGGGATGGGTGTGCCCCAGTAGCGCTGGCGGCTGATGCCCCAGTCGCGCAGGCGCCAGGTGGTTTGTTTTTCGCCCAGACCTTGGTCTGCGAGATCAATAGCAATTTGATCTACTGCTAACTTTGAACTCAGGTGATCATATTTGCCTGAATTTATTAGGTTTCCATATTCAGCGAAGGCTGGGTTCCATTCTCCCGACCAAATGTGTTCGATAGGAATGTATTCCTGA
The DNA here is from genome assembly GCA_017996515.1 of Allobrachymonas sp. Taxonomy (GTDB): domain Bacteria; phylum Pseudomonadota; class Gammaproteobacteria; order Burkholderiales; family Burkholderiaceae_C; genus Brachymonas. The sequence goes on along the minus strand of JAGOGU010000006.1, from coordinate 16,439 downwards.
CCTTCAGCTTTAGGGTTTGGATAGATACGATCCGGTGGATTATTCCCAATGGGCAGAATTACTGGTTTAATGTCAATACCGTATTTTTTGGCAAAGGCAAAATCGCGCTCGTCGTGTGCGGGTACGCCCATCACAGCGCCATCGCCATAGCTCATCAGCACATAGTTGCCCACCCACAGGGGAACGGCCTCGCCCGTGAGGGGGTGCGTGATGCTCAAGCCCGTAGGCATACCTTCTTTTTCTTTCAGTGCCAGTTCGGCTTCGGTGGTGCCGCCTTGCTGACATTTTTCAATGAAAGCGGCCAGTTCTGCATTGGTTTGGGCGGCATGTTGAGCCAGTGGGTGTTCAGGAGCCACGGCGGCGAAAGTCACACCCATGATGGTGTCGGCGCGGGTGGTGAAAACGTACATGCGCCCGTCCTGGATCAAGGCACCGTCGTCACCGCGAATGTCGTGGGTAAAGGCAAAGCGCACGCCTTCGCTCTTGCCGATCCAGTTTTCCTGCATCAGGCGCACGCGCTCGGGCCAGCCGGTCAGGGAGGCCTTGGGGTTGCCTATCTGCACGTTGTCAAGCAACTCCTGCGCATAGTCGGTGATCTTGAGGTAGTAGCCGGGGATCTCGCGCTTTTCCACCAGTGCGCCGGTGCGCCAGCCGCGCCCGTCAATCACCTGTTCGTTGGCCAGCACGGTTTGATCGACCGGATCCCAGTTGACGATTTGCGTCTTGCGGTAGGCGATGCCTTTTTCCAGCATCTTCAGAAACAGCCACTGGTTCCACTTGTAGTAGTCGGCGTCGCAGGTGGCAAATTCGCGGCTCCAATCAATCGCCAGGCCCATGGCCTGCATCTGGCCCTTCATGTAGGCGATGTTGTCGTACGTCCATTGGGCCGGCGGCACTTTGTTTTTGAGCGCCGCATTTTCGGCGGGCAGGCCAAAAGCGTCCCACCCCATGGGCATGAGCACGTTGTAGCCCTGCATGCGCAGGCTGCGCGCGAGCATGTCGTTGATGGTGTAGTTGCGCACATGGCCCATGTGCAGCTTGCCGCTGGGGTAGGGCAGCATGGAGCAGGCGTAGTACTTGGGGCGGCTGGCGTCTTCGGTCACGCGGTAGGCGTCGGCCGCTTTCCAGGCGGCTTGGGCTGCGGCTTCAACCTCTTGGGGCTGGTAGTTGTCTTGCATAAGAAAAATGAAAATCAGGCAAAAAAATGCAAAAAGCGGGCGAAATAATGCAGCATTCTAGAGCCTGCCAAGCGCACGGCGAGCAGTGCTGGCGTGCGGTCCATGACAGGCAATAGTGGGCTGGCAGCCGTGTGGGCGTCAAGGCGGTGGTTATTCCGCCTTCGCCTCGTCACTCAGCGGCGCGCCAGCATCTGCTTCGCTCGTGGCCGGCGTGCTGACGGGCGCAGGGGTGATGGTGCCCAACAGCCCATACAGCGATTGGTTTTGCCCCGGATGCAGAAGCAGGGCGTAGTGCACGTGGTTGGCCAATACTTTTTTGACGTAATCGCGTGTTTCGGCAAAGGGGATGTTTTCGGTCCAGATGGCGCCCTCCAGCACCGGGCCTTCGCGCCAGCGGCGTGGCCTGCCGGGGCCGGCGTTGTAGCCCGCGCTGCTGAGCGCCAGCGAATTGAATTCGCCTTGCAGGCCCGCCAGATACGCGGTGCCCAATTGCAGGTTGCCATCCACGCTGTTGATTGCCGGTGTGGCAATGCCCAGCCTGCGCGCCACCAACCGCGCCGTGCCGGGCATGACCTGCATCAGCCCGGATGCCCCCGCGCCCGATCGTGCCTGCGGGGCAAAACGGCTTTCTTGCCGGATCAAGCCCAACACCCATGCGGGATGCAGCCCGTTGCGCTGGCTCCAGGCGTTGATGTCGCTGTGATAGGGGAAGGGGAAGCGTTGCTGCACATGGATTTGGTGCCGCGTGCGCTTGCTGGTGTTGATGCAGCGATCCCACCATTGCTGGCGGCAGGCCAGTTCGGCGGCAGCCAGCAAGTCGCGGTCGTTCATGCCGCCTTGCAGGTGCAGATTGGTGGCGTAGTTCCATTCGCGGGTGGCTTCGTTGTTCAAGCCCAGCTCACGTGCGATCAGGGCACGCTGGATGCTGGGGTTGGCGCGAGCGGTTTGCAGTTCGTGCGCCGTGGGCGCAGTTGCGGAGGGCGCTGCGCCGATGTGGCCTTGCAATTCTTCCAGCGCCAGCATTTCGTAAAAACCCTGGTGCCCCGCCATGCTGCGCAGCAACGCGTTTGCTGCTGCCGGGCGTTGCGCGGGGCGCTGCTGGCCGCCTTGCAGGCTGCGTGCCAGCCAGTATTTCCAGACGGGCTCGCGTTGCGCAAGGGGCGACATGGCCTCAATCGCGCGGCGCACTTGCGGCCAGTTGCCTGTACGCATGGCGCTGCGAGCCATCCAGCCCAGGTGCTCATCGTCCAGCTGGCGCAGATCATCGGCATGGGCAAAGTAGGCGGCTGCCTGCAAATCCAGATTCAAGGCGGCCTGCCTGCCAATGCTGCCCCACAGCCAGTTGCGCTGCGGGCTGGCCAAGGCGGTGGCGGCCGGCCCTTGTAGCCATTGGGCGGCTGCGCCGGGATCTTGCGCCGCTTGTCGGGTGGCGGCCAGCACGGCCAGTTCGCGGCCTGTGGCGCTGCCCAGGTTGGCTGTTTCCAGATAGCTTTGCGGGTTGGCAAATACAGCCGGTATCTGCGTGGCTGCAGTCGCATCCACAATGGCAATGGCTTGGCGTGCTGCGTCGGGTTGGCGCCGTTCTGCGGCATGGCGGGCTTTGCGCCAGATGTCGGCTTCTTTCAGCAAACCCTGGGCGTAGAGCTGGGCGGCTGCCTGGTGGCAGGCGCTGCCGCCGCCGTTGCGGCTGAACCAGGCTTCGTTCAGCATCAGGATGGATTCTTCGCGCGAAATGCCCAAAGGTTGCGCCGCCATGATGGCGTAGCAGCGCACGCTGTGGTCGTCACGCATGCGAAATGCCGGGTAAAAGCGGGCAAAGGCTTGCCAGTCGCCCGTTTGCCCCAGTTGCAGCAACCAATCGTTGCGCAGGCGGTCTTCCTGATACGAGCCGGCGTAGCGGCGCAAAAAAGCATCGACTTCTGCCTCGCTGGCAGTGGGCAGGCGGGCGGCCAGTTCCCAATAGGCCGCCCAAGGCTCCAGCGCGTGGCCGCGGGCTTGCGGCAGCCATTCGGTTAGCGCCGCTTGGTCGCGGTTGCGAAAAGCGCGCGCCATTTCGCGGATCACGTCGTCGGCAGCGCGGCTGGATGCCGCCAAGGGTTCGGCAGTGGCAGTAGCTTCTACCACAGGCGCCGGCGCTGCGGTTGGGCGGTTTTGGGTATGTGCCGTAGGCAGCAGGCACAGACCGAGCCATGTCACAATAAGCTGCAGCCGTCTGAGGCGCGCAGGCCGTTCTGGTCGTGTAGAACGTGCGGAAGTAGTCGAAGTGCGCCGTTTGGAGGGGGATAGGGGCGTATGATGCATGCGCCCATTATCCCCCCCGATGTGCGTTTTCTTCAAGCGGGCTTCTGCAAGCCGCTTGCAGCGCATGGCGGATGGATATTGGCGCGTGATCAATACACGAAAATGGAACGGCACGACATGGAACAGGCACCGCTTTCTGACAAACAGGCTTTGCGCAAACAGCTGCTGGCACAGCGTTTGGCCTTGCCCAATCGCCTGGCCGCCTCAGAGCAGTTGCAGCGGGTCATGCGGCTGTGGCTGCTGCGCCGCAACGATGTGACCATTGGTGCGTATTGGCCGATCAAGGGCGAGTTTGATCCGCTACCCGCCCTGCACCGCTGGAAAGAAGACGGCGAATTGTTGGACGAGCCGCAACGCCGCCGCATCGGCCTGCCCGTGGTGGACAAGCAAAACGGCACACTCACCTTCCACGCTTGGTACCCGGGCTGCCCCATGGAGGAAGACGCCTACGGCATTCCCAAACCCAAAGACACCGAAATCGTGGTGCCAACGCTGCTGTTCGTGCCCTGTGTGGGCTATGGCCCGGGGGGCTATCGGCTGGGCTATGGCGGAGGTTTTTACGACCGCACACTGGCCGCCTTGGAGCCGCATCCCTACACCGTGGGCTTGAGCTTTGCCATGGGCTTCGTGGATGACTTGTTGCCAGAGGCGCACGATGTGCCGTTGGAAGCCATCCTGAACGAAAACGGTGCGGTTTGGCCGCTGGATTGAGAGTCAGGTAGGGATGCTCCTTGTCGTGCAACAGCCGTAAAAAAACCGCCTGACTTGCAGGCGGTTTGGTTTGTCAGCGCCAGCTTGTGCTGGCTTGCCGCATATTCCGGGAATCAGTAGTTCAGGCGATACAGCTGGTTGCCTTGAACCTGAACGTATTCGCCAATCTGCACACCGGGGTTTTGCGGATAGTCGAAGTAGTACAGGTTGTTGTTGTCCATGGCGCGTACGGTCACGCGATAGACAGGTTGGTTGGCATAGTTGTTGAAGCCTTGGTGCTGAATGGCCGCACCGATCAGTGCGCCTACAGCTGCACCGGCCAAAGTGGCGCGGGTGCGGTCATTCTCACGGTTCTTGGCAATCTGGTTGCCGATGGCGCCCCCTGCCAAGCCACCGATGACAGCACCTGTGGCGCCAGGTACCGCGCCGGGGGCGCTGTTGCCTTGGTAGGTTTGCACGTTCACGACCTGCGCGCGGCCATAGAAGTTGCTGGGCGCAACAGTGGCTTGCGCGGTGTTGGTGGGGTAGTTGGTCGTTGGGTAGTTGGTTTGGTAGTTGTTGTAATAACCAGCGTTGTTGTAGGGCCCTATGGGGGTTGCGAGACAGCCGCTCAGTGCCACGGCGGCAGTGGTGATGGCAGTAACGGAAAGCAGGCGGGAACGCAGCATAACAAGCTCCTTCAAAAAAATGACGAGGCATCATCCCACAATTGCATTGCAGAAATTGTTACCAAACGCTATTTCATTGTGGAGCATGAACAAGTTTTCGGAAAGCGCTGTGTTGGCTGTGTGGTGAAGCGTGCTGAATACAGACTGCAGGGGGGGCTGTCACCCAAAGAGGGTGCCGCGCCGCACATGCGTAGAACGACAACCAAGTGTCGCCGATGATTTTGCTGACGGTTTTCTCGGAAGGTTGGGCGCCAGACTCGGGCATGGCTTTTACAATGCGCACAGCATCCGGATGCTGCACTGTCGCAGCAATCTCTTTTTTTGCTTGAAGAATGACTCCTCAACCTCCCCATTTTTCATCCACCAGCGGCATCATCAGCTACATGCTGCTTCAGGTCAAGTCCGATACGGTCAGTGTCAGAGATCTGATGCAGATGATGGGCGAGCAAGGGCTGCTGGTGCTGTGCGCACTGATGACGCTACCCTTTCTTTTTCCTGTTTCCATTCCCGGTGTATCCACCGTTTTTGGCGCGGCCATTTTGCTCATCGGTTTTGCCATTACCGTGAACACGCTGCCGTGGCTGCCTGCTTTTGTGGCAGACAGGCAGCTTGACTGGCACAAGCTCAAGCCCGTGCTGCAACGGGGCGTGCAGTTTTTGAAGAAAGTGGATGGCTTTCTCAAGCCCCATCGTCTGGCGGTTTTGAGCGAAGGTGCCATCATGAATCGCCTCAATGGTTGTTCGCTCATGTTCGCAGCCGTCATGCTGATGATGCCATTGGGGCTGGTGCCGTTCTCCAACACCTTGCCCGCCGTGGCCATTTTGTTTCTGGCCATGGGCATGTCGCAGCGCGATGGCGCCTTGGTTGCCGCAGGCTATGTGATGAATGTGGCAACGGTGATTTACTTCGGCTTTCTGGCATGGGCCGCCTGGAAAGGCGGCACCACTCTGCTGGGCTGATTTATTTTCCATGGCGCCAACAAACAACCCCCAAGCCGCTCGCCCCATCGCGCTCTTGCCCGATGAGTTGATCAGCCAGATTGCCGCTGGCGAGGTGATCGAGCGCCCGGCCGCCGTGGTGCGCGAGCTGCTAGACAACGCGCTGGATGCGGGCGCCACGCAAATCACCGTGCGTTTGCAGGCCGGTGGCGTGCGTCTGATCGCGGTAGAAGACAACGGCGCAGGCATTGCCGAGCAGCAATTGCCGCTGGCCGTGCAGCGCCACGCCACCAGCAAAATCCGCAATCTGCACGATCTGGAATCGGTCGCGACCATGGGCTTTCGCGGTGAGGCGCTGGCGGCCATTGCCGCGGTGTCTGAGCTTTCTTTGCTGTCTGCCGTGGCGGGCGCAGCGCACGGCCATTTTTTGCACACCCGCAGCGGGGAAATGCGCCCGGGCGCGCGTGCGCAGGGCACAACCATTGAGGTGCGCGAGCTGTTTTTCAGCACGCCCGCACGACGCAAATTCCTCAAGAGTGAAGCAACCGAGCTGGCGCATTGCCTGGATGCCGTGCGCCGCCATGCGCTGGTGCGGCCAGACGTGGGTTTTGCCGTTTGGCACGACGGCAAGCTGATCGAGCAATGGCGCGCCACGACCGATGCCGATCGCCGCATGGCCGATGTATTGGGTGACGAATTTGTGGCCAACAGCTTACCGGTGGAACATGTGGTGCAAACCGTAGCCGGCCCGATTCGCGTGCGGGGGCGCTGCGGCCTGCCCGACTTTGCTCGCAGCCGCGCCGATCAGCAGTATGCCTACGTCAATGGCCGTTATGTGCGCGACAAAGTGGTGGCGCATGCGGCGCGGGTGGCGTATGAGGATGTGTTGCACGGCCACCGCCAACCGGTGTATGTGCTGTATCTGGAAATGGATCCCATGCGGGTGGATGTGAACGTGCACCCCACCAAAATCGAGGTGCGCTTTCGCGATAGCCGCGAAGTGCACCAGGCCGTGCGCCATGCCATCGAACAGGCGCTGGCGCCTTCGCGAGCCATGCAGGCGGGGGAGCCGTCTGCGCGTACGGAGTTGGCGCCAACAGCCGAACCAACAGCCGCTGCGGCGGGCGCGGATTTTTTGGCGTGGAGGCAGCAGGGCATGCATTTGCCGATGCCGTCCGTGTCATCCCATCCGGGGGCGGGGTGGGCGTCGTTTGCACCGAGCCAGCATCAAGTGCGCGAAGGCACTGCGCCGTGGGGTGCGTGGCAGCCACAACAGGCAGCTGCAGACGGCAGCCCGCCTGCCGCGCACATGGCCGACATACCCGAATCTGCTGCAACCGATAACTGGCCGCTGGGGCGAGCGGTGGCGCAAATCCATGGCGTGTACATCTTGGCCGAAAACGCCCATGGCATGGTGATTGTGGACATGCACGCCGCCCACGAGCGCATTGTGTACGAGCAACTCAAACAGCAAATGGATGCGGCATCGTTGTTGCACAGCCAACCGCTGCTGATACCGGCCGTGTTTGCGGCCACCGCACAAGAAATTGCCACGGCCGAGCAAAGCACAGATGCTCTGCATGCCCTGGGGTTGGAAGTTGCTCCGCTGGATAGCCGTACCCTGGCGGTGCGCGCCATTCCGGCACCACTGGCCAAAGCCGACCCGGTGGAGCTGGCGCGGCAAGTGCTGGCCGAACTGGCGCAGCACGAGGCCGCAACCGTGCTGGGGCGTGCGCGCAACGAGATTCTGGCAACCATGGCCTGCCATGGTTCCGTTCGTGCCAATCGCCGCTTGACGCTGGAAGAAATGAATGTCTTGCTGCGCCAGATGGAAGTGACCGAGCGCGCCGACCAATGCAACCACGGCAGGCCCACCTGGCGGCAGCTTGGCATGCGCGATCTGGACGCCCTGTTCATGCGCGGCCGATAATGCGTCTGTGCTCGCCCGGATTTTTTGACCTATTGCTCCTGCCTCATCATGCGCCTTGTTGAATTCACCGCAGACAGCTTGCGCTTTGTGGAAGCGCCATCGCCCACCTTGCCGGAAGACGGCTTTCTCTGGATATCGCTGGAGCGCGACGAGCTGCCCGCCGCATGGCCGCTGTTGCAGCAGGCCGCACACGAAATTGGCGGCTCCCCGCTGCTGGATCTGCACTGCCGCGATATGGCCAATGCCAGCCATGCCTCTTACTACGACTACACATCGGTGTACGATCTGGTGATTTTTCGCCGCCTGGCCACCCAGCAGGAAGTGGAGCAAGGCTTGCAAGACAGCGACAGTGCCGAAAACGGCAACGGCAGCGCCGAGTTGCACAAACGCCATGACCACAGCGCGTTTGCCTGCATCCATCCGCTCACGGTGGGGTTTGCCGTGTTTGACCAATTGCTGATCAGCGTACACCCCAAAGGTTGCCACGAGGCCAACAACATCATCCGGCGCTTGCTGGAAGATGCCAGGCAAGTGGCCGACTTGAGCGTGGCGCGCAGCCGCCTACCCGTTAGTCCGGCTGACTTGACGCTGCGCATGAGCAACGTCATGGTCGATGGCTACCTCGAAATCCGCAAGCCCCTGAACGCCCAGATCAAACACTGGCAAACCGATCTGCTCAATACCCATGTGCGCTTTACCCAATGGAAAAGGTTGATGGAAGCCCGCAGCCAACTGGGTTTGCTGGAGGAGTTGTGCGATGAACAGCATGATGCCATTCAGGAATGGCTGGAAGCCCTGCGCGAGCAGCCGCTGGAAGCCTTTCATGCCGATCCGGCTCAGGCCCTGATGCGGCAAGACCAGCTCAGTGCCCGCGCCCGCGATGTGGTGGAGCATATCGACCGGGTGCTGCGCCACGCCCAGCGCATGGAGCAAACGGCAGAAACAGCCGTGCAAATTCACTTCAGCGCACAGGGCAACCGCACCAACGACATCATGCTGGTGCTCACCACCATCACGGCCATCTTCTTGCCGCTGAACCTGATCACCGGGGTATTCGGCATGAACTTTCGGGTCATGCCCTTGCTGGATCATGTTATCGGATTCTGGATTGCCATCATCAGCATGGTGCTGATCGCGCTGGGCATGGGCCTTTGGTTCTGGCGCAAACGCTATTTGGCGGCTTTGGATTGAGTGCAGGCCGCACCCAATCGCACCAGGCAAGCGCCCCGATTTCAAACGTCAGACTTCAAGCCGCAGGCTTGCCAAGCTGCGGCCAGCGGTAGGTTAGAAACACCCAAGCCAGCAAACCTGCCGCCAGCAGCGCAAAAGAAGTAAAAGCCAGCATCTTGGCCGAATGCATGGCCAGCGGCGCCAGCAATCCGGCCACCAGGCCATTCACGGCCGAGCTGATCGCCGCCTGCAAAGAAGATGCCATGCCGCGCCGTGGAGGGTGCAAATCCAGCGCCAGCAAGGTCACGGCAGGCGTCATCAAGGCCCAGCCGATGGCAAACAGGGCAATCGGAAAAAAGGCCCACCAAATGGCCGGTTGCAGCAGCAGGTTGGCCGCCATGTTCAAACCGGCAGCCGCCAGCATGACGGCAAAGCCCTGCCAGATTTGCCGCTTGGGCGTGATCTTGCCCGCCTTGCTGCCAGACAGCCACGAGCCGGTCATGATGCCGCTGACCGTCACCACAAAAAACCAGAAGAACTGGGTGGGCTGCAAGTGCAGAATTTTTCCCAGAAACGACGGGGCAGACAGAATGTACAGAAACAGGCCGTTGAACGGTATGCCTGAGGCCAGCGCCAGCAGCATGAAGCGCGGGTCAAACGCCAGCAACCGGTAACCGGCCAGCAACTGCCTGGCATCAAACGGCTGGCGCATAGGGCGGGGCAGGGATTCTGCCAGCATGCGCCAGTTCACCAGCCACAAAACAACGCCAATGCCGGTCATGAAAATGAAAATAGCCTGCCAGACAAAATATTTGACGATCAGCCCGCCAAAAATGGGCGCAATGGCAGGCGCCACCCCAAAAAAGATGGTGATCTGGCTCATCACGCGCTGGGCCTCGGCCAGCGGAAACACATCCCGCACAATCGCGCGCGACACCACCGTGCCCGCACCGGTCGAGAAGCCTTGCAGGGCGCGAAACGCAATCAATTGCCACACGTTTTGCGCCAGCGCGCAGCCGATCGATGCCACGATGAACACCCCCAGCCCGCACAAAATCACGGGGCGGCGGCCAAAGCTGTCAGACAAGGCGCCGTGAAACAGATTCATGAAGGCAAACCCCAGCAAATAGGCCGACAGCGTGAGCTGCATCTGCGTGGGCGATGCCCGCAACGACTGGGCAATGGTGTCAAACGCGGGAATATAGGTGTCGATTGAAAACGGCCCCAGCATCGACAGCATGGCCAGCAAAAGGGCCATCAGCCACATGGGGAGTAGCCGTGAGTGTTGGGCGTTGGCGGGCATATGCGGGTCGCGGGTTTTGATGAAAAAAGAATCGTAAAGCCAATACCGCCTTTTGCGATCTGGAGAGGCAAAAAATATCGGGGATGGGCGACGGTGTGCACACCTCGTCGCCATCTGTTGTTGCGCCATCACCAGCAGCGCGTTTTTTTGCCCACCACTACAATCGCAATCGTTCACCAGCCAACAGCCAAGCCAGAGCCTGAAGCCTTGTACATGCACGAGGCTTGTTCGGGTTTGTATGCAGAAGCGTCTCAAAAATTTCAAAAGCAGCATCACATGCAGCCACACACAGGCATGACAGATCACTTGCGTTCTGCGGTACCTCGCTTTTCCGGGCTGTGGCGCGTACTTGCGGCGCTGGCAGGGGCACTGCTCACGCTCGATGCCATTTGGCTGATGAGTATGCGGCTGTTTCACTTTGGCATTGTTTTGCCCTTGCTGATCGGCCTTGCCCTGCTGGCGTTGGGGTGGCAGTGGAACCGCTGGCATGCCTGGCTGGCGCAGCGCAGTTGGCGGCGCCAAGCATGGCGGGCATGGCTGCTGTGCTTTGCCGCGTGGTTGGTATCGCTGGGGGTCTTTGTGGGGGCGCTGCTGCACAGCAGCCGCACGCAGCCTGCCGACCAGGCCCCTGCGGCGATTGTGGTGCTGGGCTCTGGCACGCCGCGCTGCCAGGTATCGCCCACCTTGGCCGAGCGCCTGAAAGTGGCCCGGCAATGGGCGCAGCGGTTGCCGCAAGCGCCTGTGGTGGTCAGCGGCGGCAAGGATTTGTGGTTGGACTGTACGGAAAGCGCCGTGATGCAGACATGGCTGGTGCAACACGGCGTGGACGCCACACGCATCGTGCAAGAGCTGCGCAGCACCAGCACGGCAGAGAATCTGCAATTCAGCCAAGCCTTGCTGGCCGCGCGCGGTATGGATGCCGCGCAGCCCGTGCTGATTGTGACTAGCGACTTTCACCAACTGCGCGCCCGCTGGATTGCCCGCCGTGCAGGCTTTACCCAGGTGCGCAGCGCCGGCGGGCCAACGCCGCTTTACCTGCGCGGCAATGCCTATCTGCGCGAATACTTCGCCTTTATCAGCGGTTGGCTGCTGGGCGAATATTGATCAGGGAGCCTTCGACATGAAACCGTGGATACGAAAAACCATCTTGGCGCTAGCACTGGTGATTGTCGGCATGGTGGGCGTGGCTCTCTGGAAGCCGGCTTACCTGTTTTGGGCTGCTGCGGCTATCGCCCCAGACCTGACTGCCAAAATGGTCGTGAAATGGAGTTTGTATCGCAAAGAACTGATCGCCAAAAGCTTCTCGCCCGAAGAACAGAAAAAGAACCTGGAAGAACAAACCATCCGCATCGAACTGGGCGGCCGCAAATACGATATTCCGATTCGCTATGCCTATGGTGAGGGGTTTGAGAAGCACGGCTACTGGCCTGGAGTTAAAAAAGAGCGCATCCCCGTTAAAGCTTTTTCTATAGATGTTTTGCTACCTGATTTAAAGCCTTACTATCCTGAAGATGAAACAGAGTGGAAGAGAGTGGGGTGGGGGAAGAAGCTGAGTTTAAGCCTTATGCACTTGGATAGCTCGAATTGGTACTCTTCGTTAAGGGATGGCTTTTTCAGTGGCCAAGAGCTTTATCACAAACGTTCCGATGATATTTATGACTTAGCTTATTTTGAGCCGACAGGTGGTTTGAATGAAAGATATTTTCCTATTGATGCAGATATCGAATTGACTGTTAGCTGCATTCCTAAGAAAGATCTTCAAACCCCGTCTCCTAGCTGCAGGGTTAGGTCAAACTATAAGAATGGAATTGTTCTTGAATATTCCTATTCAAGAGATTTTTTTCAAAGTTGGAAGCAGATAGACGCCAATCTCAAAGCCATGTTCGACCGTTTCGAGCAGACGGCAAGCGCGGCAGAGCACGTGCACACAGCAAAATGAAATTGCACGGAGGGGGCTCCGCGTGCAGGGTGCGTTTGCGGATGTGCAGCGCGCTTCCCCTTTTGGGGCCTATGGGCAGGTTGCGCGTGCCCGCCTGAATAGGCCAAACGGCATGCCACCTGCCTACAATTGCCAGCTTATGGCTACTACCAAATCCCAATACATCTGTAATGCCTGTGGCGCCAGCAGCGCGCGCTGGCTGGGCAAGTGCCCGTCGTGCAACGCCTGGAACAGTCTGGAAGAAGTGGCGCCCGCGCCCGCAGGCGTCAGCAAAAACCGTTTGAGCAATGCGCCACAGGCGCTGGCGGGCGTGAACGAAGTGGCCACGCTAGCTGATATCAAGGCCGAAGAAGTGGCGCGCACACCCACTGGTGTGGGCGAGCTGGATCGTGTGCTGGGCGGCGGCATGGTCGCCGGCGGCGTGGTGCTGATTGGCGGTGACCCGGGCATTGGCAAATCCACCTTGCTGCTGCAAGCTCTGGATGCCTTGCAGTTGCAGGGGCTGCAAACCCTGTACGTGACGGGGGAAGAAAGCCCTTCGCAAATCGCGCTGCGCTCGCGCAGGCTGGGGCTGGAAGGCTCGCAGGTGCGGGTGCTGGCTGAAATTCAGCTCGAAAAAATTTTGGCCACCGTGCAGGCCGAGCACCCGCAAGTGGCAGTGGTGGATTCCATCCAAACCATTTACAGCGATGCTTTGAGCAGCGCGCCCGGCAGCGTGGCGCAAGTGCGCGAATGCGCCGCCCACCTCACACGCATGGCCAAGGCCAGCGGCACTACCGTGGTGCTGGTGGGGCATGTGACCAAAGACGGCCAACTGGCCGGCCCGCGCGTGCTGGAGCACATTGTGGATACCGTGCTCTATTTCGAGGGCGACACCCACAGCAGCTACCGCCTGATTCGCTCGTTCAAAAACCGCTTTGGTGCCGTCAATGAAATAGGCGTGTTTGCCATGACGGACAAGGGCCTCAAAGGTGTGAGCAACCCCAGCGCTATCTTTTTGAGCACGCATGGCGACCCGGTGGCGGGCTCGTGCGTGCTGGTCACGCTCGAAGGCACGCGCCCCTTGCTGGTCGAAGTGCAGGCGCTGGTAGATACCGGCGGCCCCAGCGCCCGCCGCTTGAGCGTGGGGCTGGAGCGCGACCGGTTGGCCATGCTGCTGGCCGTGTTGCATCGCCATGCGGGCGTGGCCACGGGCGATCAGGATGTGTTTGTGAATGCCGTAGGCGGCGTGCGCATCAGCGAACCGGCGGCCGACCTGGCCGTGCTGCTGGCCATTACCAGCAGCCTGCGGGGCAAGGCGCTGCCCAAAGGTTTTTTTGCTTTTGGTGAAGTGGGCTTGGCGGGCGAAGTGCGCCCCGCGCCGCGCGGGCAAGAGCGTTTGAAAGAAGCCGCCAAGCTGGGTTTTTCGGTCGCCATTGTGCCCAAGGCCAATATGCCGAAAAAGCTCGGCAAAGAGCTGGAAGGGCTGACCATCCATGCCGTTGCGCGCGTGGAAGAAGCGATGGATTTGGTGAAGAACTTGTAAGCTGAAACGGGCGGTTTGAGTGCCGATCAGGCAGCCTGTGCAAGTGGGACCACGTTGGGGCGTGGTTTTTGGGCGGCTTGCCACAGATCGTATGCGCTTTGCATGTTCAGCCACATGTCGGCGCTGGTACCAAGCAATACGGATAGGCGCAAGGCCATATCTGCGCTGATGCTGGCGTGCTCGTTCAGGATGCGGGAAAGATAGGCGCGCGTAATGCCCAAGTGCTCGGCCGCCTGGGTGATGCTGACATCCGCCAACCATTCTTTGAGTACGGCGCCCGGATGTGCAGGATTGTGCATGCGGCTCATACGACATTTTCTTGGAATGGATCTGACAAACAAAGCTTGGGCTGCGTGTAAGCAGCCCAAACCATTTGCCCATGCAGGCCAGCCGATGTGGCTTACTCCTGCTTTTCGGCCAAATTGGCGTCGGCCACCGTAATAGCCGCCATGTTCACGATACGCCGCACGGTGGCGCTGGATGTGAGGATGTTGGCGGGCTTGGCCGCGCCCAGCAGGATGGGGCCAATGGCCACGTTGTTGCCTGCTGCGGTTTTGAGCAGGTTGTAGGCGATGTTGGCCGCGTCCAGATTGGGCATGACCAGCAGGTTGGCGTTGCTGGTGAGCGGGCTGTCGGGCATGAGGTATTGGCGCTGGATGGTGTCTAGCGCCACGTCGCCGTGCATTTCGCCATCCACTTCCAGCCAGGGTGCCGTTTCTTGCAGAATGTGCAGGGCTTGGCGCATTTTCAGGGCCGTGGGGTTGTTGGTCGAGCCGAAGTTGGAGTGCGACAGCAGCGCCGCTTTGGGGACGATGCCAAAGCGCTGAATCTCTTGCGCGGCCATGATGGTGTATTCGGCAATCTGCTCGGCCGTGGGGTCGTAGTTGATGTGGGTGTCCACAATAAACACCTGGTGGTTGGCGAGCAGCAGGCCGTTCATGGCGGCATAGGTGCTGACGCCCGGGCGTTTGCCAATGACCTGGTCGATGTAGTTGAGGTGCATGCCGGTGTGCCCCCAGGTTCCGCAGATCAGGCCGTCTGCCATGCCTTTGTGAACCAGCATGGCGCCAATCAGCACCAGGCGGCGGCGCATTTCGATGCGGGCGATCGCTTCGGTAATGCCTTTGCGCTTGGTCATGCCGTAGTAGGTTTGCCAGAAGTCGTCGTAGTGTTCGCCTTGTTCGACGTTGACCACTTCGTAATCCGTGCCTTCTTTCAGGCGCAGGCCGAATTTTTCGATGCGCTCGGCAATCACGGAAGGACGGCCAACCAGAATGGGGCGTGCCAGTTTTTCGTCCACCACGATCTGCACGGCGCGCAAGATGCGTTCGCCCTCGCCTTCTGAGAACACCAAGCGTTTGCGCTGGGCCTGGCGCGCCGCCAGGAAGATGGGGCGCATGATGGCACCCGAGGTGTACATGAACTCCTGCAGTTTTTCCTTGTAGGCGTCCATGTCGGCAATGGGGCGCGAGGCAACGCCCTCATCGGCTGCAGCCTGAGCCACGGCGGGCGCGATTTTCAGCATCAGGCGCGGGTCAAAAGGCTTGGGAATCAGATACTGGGGGCCAAAAGCCAGCTGCTGGCCAGCATAGGCGGCGGCAACGGCTTCGTTTTGCTCGGCTTGTGCCAGATCGGCAATGGCATGCACGGCGGCAATTTCCATTGCATCGGTGATGGAGGTTGCACCACAGTCAAGCGCGCCACGGAAGATGTAGGGGAAGCACAGGACGTTATTGACCTGGTTGGGGTAGTCGGTGCGGCCTGTGGCCATGATGGCGTCGCCGCGCACGGTGCGGACTTCTTCGGGTGTGATTTCGGGTCTGGGGTTGGCCAGCGCAAAGATCAAAGGGTTGGCCGCCATGCGCGCCACCATATCGGGCTTGAGCACGCCACCGGCCGACAAGCCCAGAAACACGTCGGCGCCATCAATCACTTCGCCCAGTGTGCGCTTGTCGGTGGCTTGGGCGTAGATGGCTTTGTCGGGGTCCATCAGCACGGTGCGGCCTTGGTACACCACGCCTTCGATATCGGTAACCCAAATGTTTTCGCGGGGCAGCCCCAGTTTGACGAGCAGGCCCAGGCAGGCCAGCGCGGCCGCGCCTGCGCCGCTGGTGACGAGCTTGACCTCTTCGATTTTTTTGCCCGCCACTTTCAGGCCGTTGAGCAGCGCCGCGCCCACCACGATGGCGGTGCCGTGCTGGTCGTCGTGAAAGACGGGAATTTTCAGTCGCTCGCGCAGTTTGCGTTCGATGTGAAAGCAGTCGGGCGCCTTGATGTCTTCGAGGTTGATGCCGCCAAAAGTTGGCTCCAGCGCGGCGATGATCTCGACCAGCTTGTCTGGGTCTTTTTCGTCGATTTCGATGTCGAACACATCGATGCCGGCAAATTTCTTGAACAGAACGCCTTTGCCTTCCATCACCGGTTTGCCCGCCAAGGCACCGATATCGCCCAGGCCCAATACGGCTGTGCCATTGGTGATCACGCCCACCAGGTTGCCGCGCGCGGTGTAACGAAAGGCGGCGGCGGGGTCTTGCACGATTTCTTCGCAGGGCACGGCCACGCCGGGCGAGTAAGCCAGTGCCAAGTCGTGCTGGTTCACGAGCTGTTTGGATGCCTCGACGCTGATTTTTCCGGGACGCGGAAACTCGCGATAGTCGAGCGCGGCCTGGTGCAATTCGGGGCGGGATTGGGCGGGAGCTTGATTGGGTGAGCTGGGTTTGGTGGTGGACATGGCGTTTATGGCGTTGGCTTGCGAACAACGTCGGCACAGGCCGAC
>JAGOGU010000113.1 GCA_017996515.1 Allobrachymonas sp. | reverse complement strand
TCTATATGCAAGCGCCATGCCAGTTTGCCAATGGGGGTGTCAGCCGCATGAAAGTGTGAAGCAATGCGCAAAAAACGCGGTATGCACTTTTCTGGCGGCGTTATCTGACAGTTTTTTGTCATTTCAAAGCGGCAATTTTTGTCACTTGTGGGGCTGGTGCCATTTTGTGTTTACCAAAATTGATGGATGAGGGTTATTTTTTTATCACCTTCATCCATCAATGTGTACTTTTTGGCAGATTGTGCATGGTCAGGGCGTGGCCTGGGTGGCACAGTGCCTTTTGCCGGCAATGCACGTCATGCAAGCAAGCCAAGTGCAGGCGCTGTAAGAACCGTTCCTTTCCCCGCTGGCGCGGGAAGGTCAGGATGGGGGTGGAGGGCTTGTTGTTGACGCCATCATCTGCTTTTTCAACAGATACAACCACCCTCACCCTAACCCTCTCCCGCCAGCGGGAGAGGGAAAAGAGTGGTTGCAGAGGTTGGTTTAAAAAGTTCAAGCCCAAAAACTTCAAACATATTGGATGGGGATAAAAGGCTTTACAAGCAGCTACGGAATGTATTGGCTCTACACGTTCGCTCAGCTGCCCTTCCTGGCCGCAGTGTTAGCCTGACTTCTACGCCCTACGCACCGATATTGCCGCACTACCATGCTTACTTATCTGTGCTAGCACTGAAGCTGCCCATGCTTTGCTCCGTTTGCTTGGTGGAGCATGCAGTTTGCAAACAGTGTTCAGACGCTTAATCGCTTGTGCCTATCGCGCCTAACACGCGATGTTGCAGTGCGGGCAGTTGCTTGCGGTGTTGCTGCAAAACGCCCCAGTCGCATTCGGCCAGCACGGCGCCTTCCCCCGTGGGGTGCTGCGCCAGGATTTCGCCCCAAGGGCTGGCGATGAGCGTTTGGCCCCAGGTGCGCCGACCATTGATGTGCTGGCCGCCCTGGGCGGGGGCGGCGATGTAGGCCAGGTTCTCGATGGCGCGGGCGCGCAGCAATATTTCCCAATGCGCCTGCCCCGTGGTGTAGGTAAAGGCGCTGGGCACCAGCAGCAGGTCGGCCGCCAGCGCGCGGTACAGCTCGGGAAAGCGCAGGTCGTAACAAATAGACAGGGCCACGCGCCAGGTGTGGCCGTCGCGCGAGGGCAAGTCAAAAGCTGTGGGTGTGTTGCCGTGCAGCAAAGCGGCGGATTCGTCGTAAGCCTCGCGTCCGTTGGCAAAGGCGAACAGGTGGATTTTGTCGTAGCGCGCCACTTGCTCGCCGCGCGGGTTGAACACGAGCGTGCTGTTGTACGCGCGGTGGGCATCGTGGCTTTGCAGCGGCAGGGTGCCGCCCGCCAGCCACAGGCCGTTTTGCTGTGCGGCCTCGTGCAAAAAGTCTTGAATCGGGCCGTGGCCGGGGGCTTCGGCCAGAGCGAGTTTGTCGCGATCGCTATGCCCCATGATGCAGAAATATTCGGGCAGCACGGCCAGCTCGGCGCCCAGATCAGCCGCCTGTTGCAGCAGCTGGGCGGCGGTGGCGAGGTTGCTGGCTACGTCGGGGCCGGAGACCATCTGGATAGCGGCAACTTGCATGGGTCTGCTCCTCCCGGTCATTCATAAAAAAAGATTGCGACGGTTCTGTGCCATATAAGAAGGGCATTACAGATTTTCTTGACCAAGCAAAGTGATCACCTTGAAAAGTTTATGAATGGCATCCACAACCAAAAGGGTTGCCCAGAGGGATAGCCAGAACAAAACGACGGTCCAGTTGGCGGTGATGGAAGCATGCCAAATACTGATGACTACGCCGACAACAGTCACCAGGCCAAATGCGACCGCCGCAAGCAGCATCAGTTTCAGCAAAACTTGAAAATGGCCTGTGCGTTGCATGTTGCGCCCTAGGCGGAAACTGCCAAACGTTGCCAGTATGGCCACCATGGCCAGCACAAAGCCCATCATGGTGGCGCCAATCTGAGGCATCAACTCGCCCGCCTGTGCCTGTTTTTCAGTAGGCAGTTGCGACCATGCGCCACCGTACACGCCCATTGCCATGATCACTGTGGCAAGGAGTGCGTGCCTACTCCAGAATATCAGGGGGCGCAAAAAAGTAGTCAAGGTGTTCTTTCTGGCGTTGCTTGGCTTTTTCCAACTCGCTGTAAATACTGTCTGACGCGGGGTAGTTGCCGTTCATGGAGACAGTCATGCTGTCTTTCACGCAATCGGCCAGCAAGTCGATAGGCTGTTCATATTCTGCCAGCTTAACCCGTGCCCGTTCCACCTCCAAGCCAAAGGCTTTTCCCGCCACCTTCTGGGCATAGTCCAGCATGGCTTGGGGCAGGCTGCCGGATCCACGGCCCACAGAAAACTCCAGTGTCAAATAGTTGTCTGGTGCAAAGGCTGCCATTTGTTCCAGGCTGTGGCCAAAATCATAGGGATTGCGGGAGGCCGCCTTGGTCTTTGGGCATTTGATTTTCAACTCAAACCGCCGTGGCGTGCCGCCATTGAGTTTGCTGACCGCATCTTGCGTTAAAACGTCGTGCAGCGCAACACTTACTTGCTGACCTGATAAATGCTCGCACAGTCGCGCCATGCTGGTGTGGTGGTTGGCTTTCCGGTTTACTTGCCAAACGAGCAAGGCAGGGTGCTTAAAAAGCAGAAAGTGATTTTTCTCAATCAGGTTTTCGCCTTCAAGTAAATCAAGGCTGGTTTCGGCACCATTGGTCGTGCGCTTGTGTGGCGCATCATCCCGCAGCAGTGCCAGCACACCTCGAATCGATTGGCCGTTTTGCCCCACAAACAGTTCGCGCAACTCCATCGCCCCGGTATCAGACGAATAAACCTTGGGAAGTTGCCCGGCTTTTTGCCGCTTGCTTTCAGCCAGCACCCAGTCAAAAACCGATGCATGAGGGATGCCTAGTTTTTTCGTGTCTTTAGCATCACAGCCATAAAACCGAATTTGAAATTTTTTGGTTTTGGGCATACCTATCCTCTGAATTCAGTGCGGCTAACTACTTACTGGAAAAAGCAACGCTTCACCTGTTGTGATTGATTGTCCATCTTATCAATTCCAGATATGGTGCCTGTTGCTATCACTTTCTCAAGCGTATAAGCGCGCAGCATGTTTTTTCAAACAAGCCATGAAAAAACCGGCTGCCAGAACGGTCAGCCGGTTGGTAGGGGATGTTCAAGCGCCGGTTGGTTAAATGAATCCGATAGGCGCTTGTTGGGGCAGTTCAGCAGGGGGCTTATTTAGCCGCCACCACTTTGGCCATTTCGAGGCATTTGTTGGAGTAGCCCCATTCGTTGTCGTACCAGCTCACCAGTTTGACGAAGGTGCCGTCCAGTGCAATGCCGGCTTCGGCGTCGAAGACGGAGGTGCGGGCGTCGCCGCGGAAGTCGGTCGCCACCACTTTGTCTTCGGTGTAGCCCAAAATGCCTTTGAGTTTGCCTTCGCTCTGCGCTTTCATCTCGGCGCAGATTTCTTCGTAGCTGGCGGCTTTGTCCAGCTCAACCGTCAAGTCCACCACGCTTACGTCAGACGTAGGTACGCGGAAGGACATGCCGGTGAGTTTGCCTTTGAGGGCGGGCAGTACCACGCCCACGGCTTTGGCCGCGCCCGTGCTGGAGGGGATGATGTTTTCGAGAATGCCGCGACCGCCGCGCCAGTCTTTGTTGCTGGGACCGTCCACGGTTTTTTGGGTGGCGGTGGCGGCGTGCACGGTGGTCATGAGGCCGCGCTTGATGCCCCATTTGTCGTTGAGCACTTTGGCCAGCGGCGCCAGGCAGTTGGTGGTGCAGGAGGCGTTGGACACAATAGCTTGGCCCGCGTAGCTGTCGCTATTGACGCCATAGACGAACATGGGGGTGTCGTCTTTGCTGGGGGCGGACATGATGATCTTTTTTGCACCGGCGTCGATGTGTTTTTGCGCCATCTCTTTGGTGAGGAACAGGCCGGTGGATTCGATCACCACATCGGCGCCCACTTCGTTCCATTTGAGGTTGGCGGGGTCGCGCTCAGCGGTGAGGCGGATTTTTTTGCCGTTGATGACGAGGTTGTTGCCATCGACGGCAATGCTGCCGCCCTTGAAGCGGCCGTGCACGCTGTCGTACTGGAGCATGTAGGCCAGATAGTCTGGCTCCAGCAAATCGTTGATGCCGACGATTTCGATGTCATCGGCAAAGTTTTGTACGGCAGCGCGGAATACGCAGCGCCCGATGCGACCGAAACCGTTGATGCCTACTTTGATTGCCATTGGAAGTCTCCTGATGTGTAAAGGGTGAGTATAAGAAGGGCGAGGCCAATCAGCGAGCCTGCATTGGAGTCAGGCTTTGGGCTCCTGCTGGTTTTTTGACAGAGAGTCTGTTGGCACTTCGGGGGGGTGCTGGAATGCAGCATCTTTGTCGAATGCAGGAGGATTGTCTTTGACGTTGGCGCCTATTTTCACTTCGGAGGGGGGTACCACGGCATCGTTGTCATCCTGACTGTCGCCTGCTGCCAGTTTTCGGCGCAGGAACAAACCACCGCCGCCCAACAATATCATGATAATTGCAGCAGCGAGAGAGCCGGAAGAGGTGAATGATGCTTTTTCGGCATCGGCTTCAAGCTGGGAAATTTCAGCCATTTTGGCGTAAGAGACCAAATCCTCGCCATCGGACTGAATGACATAGGTTGTGTTGTCGTCGTTCTTGTCGTATTTGACGGTTACATCTTCATCAATGACCTGCTCCAGCACATGGCGGGGCACCGTAAAGTCCACGCGCAGCTTGATCGGTTCACCATTGGTGGGCTGCAAATCCAACTCGTAGTATTTTCTGGTGGTTTTGCTGCCTGAACGGTGACGGCGGCGCTCGACGGTGATTTCGCGGCCTTCCGTTACCTTGCCGCTTTGCACGATCAACTCGGTTTCTGGCGGAATTTTGCCGCCCACGCTGGCTTTGTAGGAAGAATAGGCGGCCATGCCCAGCAAACCCACGCCCAGCAGCAGGATGGCAATTGAGTAGCCCAGTGTCCAATGGATGAAACGCTTGATCATGCGAAAACAGCTTTCTTGTTTGTTGATGATAGGGCTCGCGTGATCACGCGCGGTTCAGCACTTCCTGCACTGTGTCGGCCACGTTTTTGGGCGTGAAGCCGAAGTGGGCAAACAGGTCTTTGGCGGGGGCGGATTCGCCAAATGTGTCGATGCCAACCACGGCGGCGCAGCCGTATTTCCACCAGAAGTCGCTGCTGCCCATTTCCACGGCGATGCGGGGCAGTTCGGGCGGCAGCACTTCTTCTTTGTATGCGGGCGTTTGGCGATCGAACACGGTGGTGCTGGGCATGGAGACCACGCGCACGGCAATGCCGCGTTGCGCCAGTTCTTCT
>JAGOGU010000112.1 GCA_017996515.1 Allobrachymonas sp. | reverse complement strand
CGAACGGGGCGATCTTCTCCGTCGCTCAACATCCATCATGGACAGTGTCGTGACAGCAAAACTGGGCGCCTCATCCGCAGGCACGGCCAGAGCGCGTTTTTCTGCATCCAGATGACCCGTGCGAATTTCAGAACACCACACAACACCGAGGCGCAAAGAAAAACCGCCACAGACTGGAGTTTCCAGTGTGTGGCGGTGTCGTGCTGGCGGCAATTGAATTATTGCTCTAAGTCATTGATTTATAAAAACAAACAAACATTAAATTCTGCAATTGTTCCCCGGTTTGTTCCCCGGTTTTCGAGTGACTGGATTGAAGCGCCCTTTACGAGACCCAACTTGATTATCACCCTGAATGCATCATTCGATCATCTGCATCCAATCCATATTGTGTAGCGACAGCGAGACAAGGCATCTTCCTCTGCAGACTTTTCAGTCTCATAGACTGGCGCTGCCGCACAAGAGAGAAGGCTATCGAACATCAGAAGCCGGGCTCAAGCCTCAGGAATCCAGACCTGCTCAGCATTCAGTTCGTGCCCTGGCTGCACATAGGCAAACTCTTTTTCCCCATCGGCCGTCACGCGATACACACGCATGACCAAGCCTGCGTTCAGCGCCTCATCGCGTAACACGCAGGCATTGGCGTAACTCAAACGTAGCCGCCGCTGTATCCAGCTCACACAGAACGCACCCGGCTCCTTCTGGAGAAGCTGCATCAATTGCTCCAAGTTTTGCGTCATAGCACACCCTCCTTCTGCGTGGTCTGAGCGATGCCCAGATTGATCAAGCCATCAGCTTCAAAAGCCTGCTGCATCAGCGCAAGCATTTTCTCTTCGTGCTGATGCATGGCGACCTCGGCGGCCCACTGCCTTTGTTTCACAAACTCTGAGTGCATGGCGAACACCTTCAGGCTCTGACTCTTTTTCTCGCTCATCAACTGCTTGAACTTGTCTTCCGGCCCTGAATTGCTCAAGCGCGAGTTCATCGCATGACTGACTAGGCACAGGTTGCCAAAGGCATGCAAGTGCTCGCCCGCCCACTTATCACCCTCGACCAGCTCCGTCTGCGGGTGCAGGTGCTCCACCGAACGGCGCGTACTGGTGAACTCAAATTCACGCCACACCTGCACATGAGGATTGCCTTCGTTTTTGGCCTGCAACCACAGCAGGTAATCCAGAAAATTGAAGTCGATCAGCCGGGTCTTTCCATAGATCCATTGCTTCGGCAAAGCATTGCGCAAATCTAAACTCCATTCTCGCGCTGTAAAAAACCTCTCACCACGGCGCACGATTGCCTCATACGTCACAGCGCCACACCCCTCTTCCAGCACAAAGGCCTTGGCCAATCCCTCCAGCGCCAGCAAAAAGGCCTGCGCATCAATT
This sequence comes from Allobrachymonas sp., assembly GCA_017996515.1. Taxonomy (GTDB): domain Bacteria; phylum Pseudomonadota; class Gammaproteobacteria; order Burkholderiales; family Burkholderiaceae_C; genus Brachymonas. The sequence goes on along the minus strand of JAGOGU010000112.1, from coordinate 3,970 downwards.
GGCGCATCAATATCTTGCCGATACAACCAGCGCAACACCCCCTGCAACCAGTGCTTGCGTGTGGGCAGCATATATGACACATGCAAAGCGGCCTGCAACATGCGCAGGCGCTCTGCGCTATCTTGCTCGTCAGCTTCAAACGCATTGACAAACTGCAGTGATGCCTTGTCTGCGCTTTTGAACTTGCAACGCTGCAGCCGCCAATGCTCCTCATCGCCCGCGCTGTCCACGCTGCCCTTGATGACATGCTGGTCCAGGAGAAAACGGCAACGCAGCAACCTGAAGGCAAACGTCTGAATCAGCCCTGACTCGCTGCGCAGCAAAGGCCCAAACGCGATCAGCAAATGTTTGTCATCCAGGGGCGTATGGGCAAAAGCGTCCCCCGGCATCATGGCCAGCACCTGCAGCAAGAAGTTTGGGAAATTAATCACCGCGCCAAACTGGGCCTGGCTCTCGTCCTCTTCATCGTCGCCAGCCGCCGCTGGCTGGGGCGTTCCGGGCAATACTCCCTCGCTTTTTGCAGCGGTGCCAATCAACTGCTGTAAAGATTTGGGCTGAGCCGTTGGCTCCTTCATAGCGCTAAAGCAATCCAGCAGAGCCACTTCGTCTTTGACCAGCAGCACCGTGCCGTCCGCACGGAACAGACGCTTGCGCAACTCCGGTACAAAGCCGGACAACACCGAGCGGTCCATCACCGCGCACGCATCCCACACCGCGTGCAGCATCTGCATAGCCACAGGCTGAGCCTGCTGCTGCAATCGCCCCAGCAAGCGCGCCTTCAGCACCTCGTGCTTGGCCAGTTGCTCGCCCCGGTTGTTCATCACCTCAAAGTAATGATTCAGATCGGTGCGCGCGGGCAGTTCCACCCGCAACAACAGAACCCGGTGCAGCAAAAAATCAGCAAACGTCTTGCGCTCACTTGCTGGCATTTCATGCAACAGACCTTCAATAATGCTGCGCCCCTGCCAAATGCTGCGGGCGCCGCTCACGTCCTCGGCACTCCCCTCAGGCTCGCCATCTTGCTTCAACACCACCTGCGGCTTCAAAGGTGCTGCAAATACCGCCTGCAGTGCCTGGCTGGAAGCCTCCCGGCACTCAAACTGCAAAGGCATGCGCTGCATCGCAGATGCCAACTGCGGGTGCATGGCGCGCAGCACCGACACCAGCAAGCTCAGCGTCGTCAGCCGTTGCTGCCCGTCCACCACCTCCCAGAACGAATGCTTGTCCGTACTGCGGCCATACACCACCAAAGTTCCAATGTAGTAGTCATGGACTAGGTTCTGCGCATTGCGCTGGGCATAGTCACGCACATCGGCAATCAGCTGGCTGATTTCTTTGACGCCCCAGGCGTAATTGCGCTGGTAAACCGGGATGGCATAGATCTGACTACTCAAAATGCGCTGCACCGTCAGCAGCTGGGGCTCATGCTTATCGTTCATGCCGTCTCTTCCTGCGCTGCGGTCTGTGCCTGGCCCGGCACGCTGTCCTGTATGTTCTTGGGTGCCATCGCGGGCGGCGTCTCTTGTCGCCAGTAGCCCAGCTTGTGCATCCATTGCTGCAACTCGCCCAAGCCTTTGGGTATGGAGACACCCGCGCCCCGGTAGCTATTGCCGTAAAAAGCCACGGGCAACGCCATCCCCAGAAAATGCTGCGGCGTCATGGCATCGAGCAGCACCGCAAAGGGGTTCACTGGGCTTTCGCTCACAAACTTATCCATGCTGCCCACCATCACCCGGCGGTTCAGCAAGCGCGCATAAGCCCAGGCAAAGCCCAGCTCTACCGCGTGCGACAAGCCTTGCTCGCCGAACTTGTCCAGGTAGTACATCAGCAAAGCGTCAAACACTGCCCGCACACGAGAGTCCCCTTTGCGATCACGCCCCGCATAGCTGCCCAGCGTGACCAAGATACCTTTGGCATCCTTTGACAGATGCTCCTTGTATCGCTTCGCCCAAGGCGGCAGTTGGTCTTTCGCCTGCGCAAGATGAAAGTCCATACCCCAGTAATGCTGCACCCAGTCAAAAAACCGCAGCCCATTGACCACCGGCGCATCCAGCTGGCACGGCCACACCTGCCCACGTGTGCCGGTATGGCTCTCCAGCAAATGCACCGCGTCATCCAGCATGCGCCAGGTGCGGCTCAAGGGCACAGACGCCGCGGCATCCAGGCTGATACCTTTGAACACCCCCACATGGCGCTTGCCAAAAAACTCGGCATCGCGCCCACGGCTGCGCTGGCGGGTCTGGAACAGAAAACGGGCAAACAGCCGCTCCAGATCTGCTTCGGTGCACTGCTCCCATGCCTGCACCGCCTGGCCGCGCAGCGCCAGCTCGGCCGGACGCAGCGCCCGCAAGTGAAAGGCCTTGAGCAAGTCATGCACACACAGCGCCTTGCCACGGCCGTTTTGCGCATCAAAAAACTGAAACGCCTCCGTCAGACTGTGCAACTGCACGCGCACCACCTCGCAGCGCTCCAGCAAAAATGCCACCTGCGCCTGCCCCCACTGCGCTTGCCGGATATGGCGTGCAATGGCCTGGTAGTTGGCCTGCACCTGCTGGTGCGACAAGGGGCTGGGAAATTGCGGCTCAAACAGTTCCAGCGCCAGCAACGCGCGCTGCCAGTCTGGCCGGTTGTCTTCTTGCACCTCCCGCGCCGCAGCACGCAAGGCATGCAACACCAGCAGCAAAGTCACGGTGCGCTGCTGGCCGTCCACAATGTGGTGCTGTGGGCGGGGTGGCACCTCACACTGGCCGGTTGGCTCTGTCACAGGCTCCACATGCACCACCACCGTGCCCATGCGGTAGCTGTTAGCCCCCTGCTCCTGCCCTGTTGCCAGCGTTTGCTGCTCAATATCGCGTAGCAACTGCTGCACCTGCGGCAAGCCCCATTTGTAGGGCCGCTGGTAGTCGGGAATGTTCAGTGCCATATCACCGAGCCAGTCGCGCAGCGTACAAATTTCAGCTTGCGCAGCGAGCTGCTTGGCTGTTAGTGGATGCGCACCAGCTTTTTCACTCATATGCTCCGTCATCCCTACCCCCTGCTCTTGTTATCTTGCTGGGCTGAACGCGCATAAGCCGCAACGCGCGCAAAACCCATGCCTTATGTTTTGGGCATCCATCTCCAAATTGGGCTTGGATGCTGTCCAACACGGTCCCCTTCAGTAATGCACCTTGGTGCCAGCTGCCTGGGGGTTTTTCGTTGGGACTCGGCCATAGTGCCAATGTGCATGCCACGGGTTTGCAGTTGCAGCAGTTCATCGGCAACGCTGCGCCAGGCTTTGACATCAGCCATGGGCGGTGTACAGCGGCTCAGGCCACTTGCTGCACCAGCGCCTTAGCCAGGCGCGCCTGCACTACCTCGCGCTCGGCCAGGCGCTGGCGCAGGTCGGCGCACAGGCGGCGCAATTGTGTGACGCGGGTGCCCGTTTTTTATCAGGCGGGCATGTGGCGTTGCGACATTGAGCATCGGTCAGCATCAGCGTGTTCCCCGACTTTAAAAGGTTTTCATGGAGATGTTCCCCGGCTACGACGTTCCGCGTCCAAGGGCGGTCTATAGAGAGAAAACGGGCTACAGTACCCATCGTGTTCCTCGTCACCCTGCCCCGTTCCCCGGTCAAGATCAAAAACGTCGCTCTGTTCCCCGTTATGCTCCCTGGTCACAGCTTGGCTGTCAATGTTCACCCCTGTACGCTGCTGCTCTGTAAGAGACTGATTTACCAATGAAAAAGGCCACCAAGTGTATGTACTTGGTGGCCTTTGTTTTTGTGGATGGTGGAGCTGGCGGGAATTGAACCCGCGTCCGTCAGCCTTCATCGAGCAGATCTACATGTTTAGCGGTCTGTTTTAACTCTCGCCATGAATGTCGCGCAGTCGCACGCTACACCCACAGCCAGCACCCTATTTTCTTACCTCGACCCAAGGTACCCGGATCAAGGCCAGCCCATGTAATTATCCTTGCAGCCGGGAGGCACTGA
>JAGOGU010000111.1 GCA_017996515.1 Allobrachymonas sp. | reverse complement strand
ACCTGATTGGCATCACGCAGCATGCGCGCCACCAGCCGTTCGATGCGTTTCTGGTATTTGATGACCAGTAACTCGTACGCTTTTTGCTCGCCAGCCAGTGTGCGCTGAATCAACGCCCAGTCCAGGCAGGCTTCGCCATCGCGCGCATCCTGCCCTTCGAGCGCCTGTTTGGGCCAATCAGGCGTATCTGTTTGCGATGCACTCATGACACCACCTCTTGCCTGCGAGATGCCTTGGTATCGGCTCTGCCGGGCACAGTTTGCGCCCACACCAAGGCGCAGCGCAAGGCGTGCCAATTCGGCTGATCGGATGCCCGAGTGGCCCATACCCAGCGCGCTACGGGATGATTGCTCCCCGACAAGGGCAACCCTTTGCCATCATGCAAGCGCAGCAGCACCGCCTGTTGCACATCCAGCACCAGCGTGCACGAACGATAGGCAGGAGCAAGTTGCGCACTTTGCCCCTTGCCGGAAGACACTTGCAAAGCGTCTTGATCAGATTGCAGTCGCCAGACCTTGCCTGTCCACACAAGCCAACCCGTGGGCAAGGCGCGCACCACGCGCATCGAAAAAAACCATGCTGCGACGTAAGCCAGCGCCGTAATGATCCAGATGGCCGCCCCCGCTTGCTGCGCCTGCCGCAGCGCCAGCAGCCAAGCCAGCAAGACACATCCCAACAGCATCAATATGCCGAGCAGCGCAAAAAACAATCCCCCGCCCGGTGCCAAGCGGTAGTGCACAGGAACGGGGGCTGCAGACTTCACCGAGGGATTATGCGATGCGTTTGAAAATCAGCGTACCGTTGGTGCCGCCAAAGCCGAAGTTGTTTTTCATGGCTGCATCAATCTTCATATCCCGTGCGGTGTTGGCGCAGTAGTCCAAATCGCACTCAGGATCCTGGTTGAAGATATTGATGGTAGGCGGCACTTTTTGTTCGTGGATCGACAGCACGGTAAAGACGCTTTCGATACCACCGGCACCGCCCAGCAGGTGGCCTGTCATCGACTTGGTGGAACCCACCACCGTTTTGTACACATGCTCGCCCAAGGCAGCCTTGATGGCCTTGGTTTCATTGATGTCGCCCAGCGGGGTGGAGGTGCCGTGCGCATTCACGTACTGCACCTGGTCGGCATTCAGACCAGCATTGCGCAAAGCGGCCTGCATGGCTCGGCAAGGACCATCCATGCTGGGCGCCGTGATATGGCTGGCGTCGGCGCTCATGCCAAAACCGGCCAATTCCGCATAAATTTTCGCCCCGCGGGCTTTGGCGTGCTCGTACTCTTCCAGCACGAGAATACCCGCTCCTTCACCCAGCACAAAGCCGTCACGGTCTTTGTCCCAAGGGCGCGATGCGGTCGTTGGGTCATCGTTGCGCGTGGACAACGCACGCATCGCGGCAAAGCCGCCAACCCCCAACGGCGATACGGTCGATTCGGCACCGCCTGCAATCACGATATCGGCATCGCCGTGCGCAATCAGGCGGCCACCCGCGCCAATGCAATGCAGGCCGGTGGTGCATGCCGTGGCAATGGCCAGGTTCGGCCCCTTGAAGCCAAATTTGATCGATACATGGCCCGCCACCATATTGATGATGGACGAGGGCACGAAAAACGGAGAGATGCGGCGTGGACCACGTTGCGCGTACTCGGAACAGGTTTCTTCGATCATGGGCAAGCCGCCAATGCCGGAACCGATCACGCAGCCGATACGCTCGGCCTGCTCTTCCGACAAAGCTTCGCCCGTCGGCAAGCCCGCATCCGCCACGGCCTCGGCAGCAGCGACCAAACCGTATTTGATGAAGGTATCCATCGTTTTGGCTTCTTTGGTAGAAACCACGTGGGACATATCCAGCCCCTTGACCTCGCCAGCAATATGGCAAGCCAGCGCACTGGCATCAAAGCGGGTAATGGTGGCAATGCCCGAACGCCCCGCCAACAGACTGGACCAGCTTTCGGCAACCGTGTTACCAACAGGGCTGACACAGCCCAGACCAGTAACAACAACGCGACGTTGAGCCATTGTCTCTCCTCAAAAAACAAAGCCCGTCAGATCATGCGGCGGGCTGGGTTGGTTGAAACCGTTTTTTGCTGCCGCCAGCAGCGCCGAAGCGCCGCCGGTGACAGGTCAAGGGCGATTACGCCTTGTGGTGTGCCTGAGCGTAGTCAATGGCATTCTGAACGGTCGTGATCTTCTCGGCTTCTTCGTCGGGAATCTCGATACCGAATTCATCTTCCAGCGCCATGACCAGCTCCACTGTGTCGAGCGAGTCAGCGCCCAGATCGGCTACGAACGCTTTTTCGTTGGTTACTTGTCCTTCTTCGACGCCAAGCTGTTCGGCAATGATCTTCTTGACGCGTGCTTCAATGTCACTCATGGTTCACTCTATCAGGGTGGTTAAAGAAACCGCATTCTAGCCAATTGCGAGGCCAATTCATGGCAATTTGCTGACAATGCGGCAAGGAAAAAATCAAAAAACTAAAACTTATCGATCAATTTCGGCGCACTCAGTGGTTTTTACGCCATGAACATGCCACCATTGACGTGCAATTCCTGTCCGGTGATGTAGTCGGCCTGCGGCGATGCCAAGAATGCCACGGCTTGCGCCACATCGTCGGGCTTGCCCAAACGGCCCAGCGGAATTTGTGCCAGCAGCGCCTGCTGCTGGGTTTCGCTCAGCTGCGCGGTCATGTCGGTATCGATAAAGCCGGGCGCCACGCAATTGACCGTGATGCCCCGGCTGCCCAGCTCGCGCGCCAACGCGCGGCTCATGCCTGCCACGCCTGCCTTGGCCGCAGCATAATTCGACTGGCCCGGGTTGCCGCTGGCACCCACCACACTGGTGATGTTGATGATGCGCCCATGGCGCTGCTTCATCATCGGTTTGATGGCTGCGCGCGCCAGGCGGAACACCGCTTTGAGGTTGGTATCAAGCACCGCATCCCAGTCTTCGTCTTTGAGGCGCATGGCCAAGGTGTCGCGCGTAATGCCCGCGTTATTGACCAGAACGTGCAAAGCGCCGTGCTCTTGCACGATCTTGTCCACCAGAGCCAGGCAGGCATCGCCATCTGTCACGTTCAGCACCACGCCCACCATGCCGGCTGCGCTGATTTTTTCAGCCCCTTGCTGCGTGGTGGCCGTGCCGATCACCGTCATGCCCTGCGCCTTGAGCGCCGCGGCGATGGCAGCGCCCAATCCGCGTGTGGCGCCAGTGACCAGCGCAACCTGTCCTTTGTTGGAATCACTCATGCTTGTACTCCTCTCGTTTTTCATCATGCCAATGCAGCCTGGACTGCTGCCAAGGTTTCCGGATCATAGAGCGCAGCCGCATTCAATTCCGCATCAATGCGCTTGCTCATGCCTGTCAGCACCTTGCCGGGACCGCATTCAATCACGATAGTGATGCCCATATTCTTGATCTGGCGGATGCATTCCACCCAGCGCACGGGGCCAAAGGCCTGGCGGTACAGCGCATCGCGGATGCGGTCGGGATCAGTCTCCACCGCCACATCGATATTATTGACGACCGGAATTTGCGGCGCAGCCAGCGTTGTTTCGGCCAGTGCAGCCTTGAGCTTTTCGGCCGCAGGCTTCATCAGGCTGGAGTGGAAAGGCGCAGATACGGGCAGCGGCAATGCGCGCTTGGCGCCTTGCTCTTTCAGGTATTCGCAGGCTTTTTTCACGGCGGCCTTGGTGCCGGCAATCACGGTTTGACCGGGGTCGTTGAAATTGACAGCCTCGACCACCTCTGCACCCGCGCCCATCTGCGTGGTGACTTCGGCACAACCGTCAATCACCTTGGCGGCATCCAGCCCCAAAATGGCCGCCATGGCCCCCGTGCCGACGGGCACAGCTTCTTGCATGGCTGCAGCGCGCAAACGCACCAGCGGCGCTGCCTGCGCCAGTGTCAGCGCACCGGAAGCCACCAGGGCCGAATACTCGCCCAGCGAATGCCCGGCTACGGCTGCGGGCAAGGCGCCACCTTCAGCACGCCAGGCGCGCCAGCAGGCCACGCCTGCCACCAGCATGACGGGTTGGGTGTTGGTAGTGAGCGCCAGGGCTTCTTTGGTGCCTTCGTGAATCAGCTTGCCGATGTCTTCGCCCAAGGCGTCAGAGGCTTCTTTCAAAGTTTCTGCCACGGCGGGGTGCTCGCCCCAGGCGTCGAGCATGCCGACTGCTTGCGAACCTTGGCCGGGAAAGACGAATGCAAAAGATGAGGTCATGGCGGATGTGCTTTCAAACAAAAATGAGTGAAATAGGTTTGGGCAAAGAGCGGAATCACCAATCAGTACTGCACCAAGGCAGAGCCCCAGGTAAAGCCGCCGCCTACGCCTTCGAGCAATACTTTCTGCCCCGGCTGGATGTGGCCGGCGCGGACGTATTGGTCAAACGCCAGCGGGATGGATGCGGCAGAGGTGTTGCCGTGTTCTTGCACGGTGAGCACCACTTTTTCCATGGGCAAGCCCAATTTTTTTGCGGTGCCTTGCATGATGCGGATATTGGCCTGATGGGGCAGCAGCCAATCCACCTGATCGGGCGTCACGCCTGCTTTTTGCAGGGTCGTCTGCGCCGTTTGCTCCAGCACCTGCACCGCCAGTTTGAAAACGGCTTGCCCATTCATGCGCAGCAAGGGGCTGCCCGCGATCTGGCCGTTATCGACATGGCCCGGCACACACAGAATATCGCTGTATGCGCCATCGGCATGGATGTCGGTCGCGAGGATGCCGGGCTGGTCGGAGGCCTCCATGACCACAGCGCCTGCGCCGTCGCCAAACAGCACGCAGGTGGTACGGTCGTTGAAATCGAGAATACGCGAGAAAATTTCCGCACCGATCACCAACGCACGTTGGGCCGCGCCGCTTTTGAGCATGGCATCAGCCACCGTCAAGGCATAGATGAAGCCGCTGCACACGGCCTGTACGTCAAACGCCGCGCCACGGTTGGTAATACCCAGTTTGTGCTGCACGATGCTGGCTGAGGACGGAAACACCATATCGGGCGTGGACGTGGCCACAATGATCAGATCAATCTGGCTGGCTTGTAAATTGGCCGCCTGCAAGGCTTGACGCGCAGCTTTTTCAGCCAGATCGCTGCTGTACACGCCGGCATCGGCAAAGTGGCGCGCCTCAATGCCGGTGCGCTCCACAATCCATTCATGCGACGTTTCAATGCCTGCCTGCGCCAGTTGGGCGGCCAAATCGTGGTTGCTGACGCGCCTAGGGGGCAGATAGCTGCCTGTGCCGATGATGCGGGAATAGGGTTTGACCATATGGCACAAAATCCTTCTAAAAAATACCGTTTGCGTTTGGCAAGAGTCTGTTTGCTCAAAATATCAGCCGATGATTGTAACGGCGCATGCGCACGGCC
>JAGOGU010000110.1 GCA_017996515.1 Allobrachymonas sp. | reverse complement strand
GAACAAGCGCGCCCGGGCAGGGCGCTGTCGATCGGGGTATGGCGAAAGTTTGCCGCAGCCGTACAGCGCTTGTGTGCTGATGGATGTTTTGCCCGATATTTGGCGTTGGCCGTCAGTCAGGGTGCGGCGAGTGTGCTTGCGAGCAGCGCAGATGACAACAATTGGCTGGCGGCAGGCTTTTGATGTGTGGGTCGGTTTGTGCCAACGGCATCAGCGCCATTTTCACTTTTATTTGCAGATTTTGTTTTTTGGTTGATCACAATGATTCAAATTACTCTTCCAGACGGTTCGCAGCGCGAGTTTTCCGGCCCCGTAACAGTGGCCGAAGTGGCGCAATCCATCGGCCCGGGTCTGGCCAAAAACACGGTGGCGGGCAAGGTCGATGGCAGGCTGGTAGATGCCTGCGACACGATCGACCGCAACGCCACATTGCAAATCATCACCCCCAAAGACAAAGAAGGCGTCGAGATCATCCGCCACTCTTGCGCCCACTTGGTGGGGCATGCGGTCAAGCAGTTGTACCCCACGGCCAAGATGGTGATCGGCCCAGTGATTGACGAAGGGTTTTATTACGACATCGCTTACGAGCGCCCCTTCACCCCCGAAGACATGGCGGCGATCGAAAAGCGCATGAAAGAGCTGATTGCGCAAGATTACGACGTCATCAAGAAAATGACGCCGCGGGCGGAAGTGATCGAGGTTTTCAAATCGCGCGGCGAAGAGTACAAATTGCGCTTGGTGGACGACATGCCTGACGAAACAGCCATGGGCCTGTACTACCACCAGGAATATGTGGATATGTGCCGTGGCCCGCACGTGCCCAATACTCGTTTTCTCAAGGCCTTCAAGCTGACCAAGCTGGCTGGCGCCTATTGGCGTGGCGATGCCAAAAACGAGCAGTTGCAGCGCGTGTATGGCACGGCCTGGGCCGACAAGAAAGAGCTGGATGCCTACATCACGCGCATGGAAGAGGCCGAAAAGCGCGATCACCGCAAGTTGGGCAAAGAGCTGGATCTGTTCCATATCGACGAGCATTCGCCCGGCACCGTGTTCTGGCACCCCAAGGGCTGGACGCTGTGGCAAGAGGTGGAGCAGTACATGCGCCGTGTGTATCGCGACAACGGCTATCAGGAAGTGAAGGGTCCGCAAATTCTCGACAAATCCTTGTGGGAGAAAACCGGTCACTGGGACAAATACCGTGACAACATGTTCACCACCGAGAGCGAAAAACGCGACTATGCGCTCAAGCCCATGAACTGTCCGGGGCACATCCTCATCTTCAAGCAAGGCGTGAAAAGCTACCGCGATCTGCCGCTGCGTTATGGCGAATTTGGCGCTTGCCATCGCAACGAGCCTTCTGGCGGCCTGCACGGCATCATGCGGGTGCGCGCCTTCACGCAAGATGACGGACACGTTTTCTGCACCGAAGATCAGATACAGGCTGAAGTCACCGCTTTCAGCACGTTGCTGCAAAAGGTTTACAAGGATTTTGGCTTTACCGACATCATCTACAAGGTAGCCACGCGGCCTGAACAACGCATTGGATCGGACGCCATTTGGGACAAGGCCGAGCACGCCTTGGTGGAAAGCCTGCGCGCATCGGGCTGCGAGTTCGAGGTTTCGCCGGGCGATGGCGCCTTCTATGGCCCCAAAATCGAATACACGCTCAAAGACGCCATTGGCCGCCAGTGGCAATGCGGTACCATCCAAGTGGACTTTTCCATGGCCGAACGGCTGGATGCCGAATACGTGGGTGAAGACGGCGCGCGCCATCGCCCTGTGATGCTGCACCGCGCCATTGTCGGCAGCATGGAGCGTTTCATCGGTATTCTGATCGAGCAGCATGCGGGCGCCATGCCCGCCTGGCTGGCGCCAGAGCAGGTTGTGGTACTCAATATCACCGACGCGCAAGCGGAATACGCCAAAACAGTGGCACAAACGCTGCAAAATAAAGGCTTCAGAGCCGGCTTTGACCTGGCGAACGACAAAATCACCTATAAAATACGCAGCCATGCCACACGCAAGCTCCCCTATATCCTGGTCGTTGGCGACAAGGAAAAGGAAAGCGGCACCGTGGCTGTACGCGCCAGAGGAAACAAGGATTTAGGCGTCATGCCTCTTGAGAATTTCATGCAGTTGCTGCAAACCGAAATCAGCAGCAAATCTGAAACGTCTCAGGGATGATGGCTTGCTGAGAGCATTTTTTGTGATTGCTTTCAGCCTCTGGTCTGGATATTTTTGAAAAAAGGATTGCACCATCGCTACCGAATTCCGCGATCGCCGTCAGCGCGAAGAACGTAAACATCGTCTGAACCGTGAAATCACTGCGCCCGAAGTTCGTCTTTCCGGGCCGGAAAATGAGCCCTTGGGTATCGTTTCCGTGCAGGAAGCCCTGCGCATGGCCGGTGAATTGGATGTTGATCTGGTCGAGATTGCCGCAACAGCCAATCCGCCTGTTTGCCGCCTGATGGACTATGGCAAGTTCAAGTACCAGGAACAAAAAAGGGCGGCTGAGGCCAAGGCCAAGCAAAAGGTCATTGACGTCAAGGAAATCAAATTCCGCCCTGGCACCGATGATGGCGATTACAACATCAAGATGCGCAATATCCGCCGCTTTCTGGAAGACGGCGACAAGTGTAAAATCACGCTTCGTTTCCGTGGACGCGAGATCACGCACCAGGAAATCGGCATGGCCTTGTTGCAGCGCATTCGCGATGAGTTGGGAGAGTCGATCGTTGTTGAGCAGTTTCCCAAGCTGGAAGGTCGCCAGATGATCATGGTTGTGGCGCCTGGTCGCAAGAAGGTTGCAGCGTCAAAAGAGAAGGCGGAAGTGGCCGAAGATGCAACGCAATCTGCGGAATCTGAAAGCAAAGCTTGATGCGCATGGCGCGTTGATGCCGATAGGTTGCAAGGGTTTTGCAGAGCGTGATTGCGCTCTGTGTCATCTGATTTGATGAGGACAGTTTTTTGCCAGGTGATTCATGAATCGCCTGGCAAATTCATTCCGGCAGTTTTGCCGGAAACAAGTGGCTCGGGGCCAACAAGTACAGGCAAGGGGTTTGCCTGTCGCCTCACGAGCACAAAGCAAAAAGGAGCATGTAAATGCCCAAAATGAAGACCAAGAGCAGCGCGAAAAAACGTTTCCGCGTTCGTCCAGGTGGTACCGTCAAACGGGGGCAGGCGTTCAAACGCCACATCCTGACCAAGAAAACCACCAAAAACAAGCGCCATTTGCGTGGTGCAGTGAATGTGCATGAGACCGATTTGGGTCATATCGCACAAATGCTGCCCTTTGCTGGCCTGTAATCAACTGACGAACAAGGAGAAAAAACATGCCTCGCGTAAAACGTGGTGTTACCGCACACGCTCGTCACAAGAAAATCCTGGCGCTTGCCAAAGGCTTCCGCGGCCGTCGCGGCAATGTATTCCGCGTTGCCAAGCAAGCTGTCATGAAGGCTGGGCAATATGCCTATCGCGATCGTCGTGCCAAAAAGCGCGTATTCCGTCAGTTGTGGATCGCTCGTATCAACGCTGCCGCACGTGCCAATGGTTTGACTTACAGCCAGTTTATCAACGGCCTGAACAAGGCGCAAATCGGTCTGGACCGCAAGGTGCTGGCGGATATCGCCGTGCATGATGAAGCAGCTTTTGCGGCTATCGTCAATCAGGTCAAGGCCAAGCTGGCTGCCTAAGTGGTAATGCAGGAAGCGCTCAGACTATTTGCGTAGTTTGTCGTCTCCTGCAAAATGACCGATGCGAAGCCAGCGCTGTAAAGTGCTGGCTTTTTTGTTTGGAACGGTAGAAACAGAACATGAAGGCATCTTAAGGCAGCCGCCGAAAAACCAAGGCGAGACAGCTCGTGCAGCTATGCTCTGCTATTGCCAATGGCACTGAGCGAGGCATGTCGGGCGGGTTGAGATAGCCAAACTGCCCACTGCCGAAATGAAGGTTTTTGGCTGAAAGTTCTTGACATTGCCCCTGTGTTTTCATGCTCTGTTTTTGACGCATAAAAAATCATGACACCCCATCTCGAAACGCTAGTCGCTTCTGCGCGTGAAGAATTTGCGCAGGCCCACACCTCCAACGATCTGGAAAATGCCAAGGCTCGCTTCCTGGGCAAGTCTGGCAGCATCACTGCGCTGATGAAAGACATGGCGCAGCTTTCGGTAGAAGAGAAAAAAGCCCGAGGTGCAGCCATCAATCAGGCCAAGCAGGCGATTGAAGCCGCGCTGACCGAGCGCCGCCAGCAATTGGCCGATGCGGAGCTTGAGGCGCAGCTTCAGGCCGAGGCGCTGGACGTGACGCTGCCCGGGCGTATCCGTGGGGCAGGGGGATTGCACCCCGTGACGCTGACCTTGGAGCGCATTGAAAATATTTTTGGCAGCATGGGGTTTGAGGTTGCCCAAGGGCCTGAAATTGAAAGCGACTGGTTCAACTTCACGGCGCTCAACACGCCCGAAGACCATCCGGCGCGTTCCATGCACGATACCTTCTATGTGGAAGGCGGCAGCGAAAAAGCGCCCAATCTGCTGCGCACGCACACCAGCCCCATGCAGATTCGCCATGCGGTGCAGCATGTGAAGCGCCACAAAGCCTTGCTGGATGCCGGGCAGCGAATGCCTGAAATTCGCGTCATTGCACCGGGGCGCACCTACCGCGTGGATAGCGACGCAACGCATTCGCCCATGTTCCATCAGTGCGAAGGTCTGTGGATTGGCGAGTCGATCAGCTTCAAAGACCTGAAAGTGGTATTTACCGATTTCTGCCGCACGTTTTTTGAAAGCGATGATCTGGTGCTGCGCTTTCGCCCCAGCTTTTTCCCGTTCACGGAGCCGAGTGCCGAAATCGACATCCAGTTCCAGAGCGGGCCGCTGGCAGGCAAGTGGCTGGAAGTGGCCGGTAGCGGTCAGGTGCACCCCAATGTCGTGCGCAATATGGGGCTGGATCCCGAACAATACATTGGCTTTGCATTCGGCATGGGGCCAGACCGGCTGACCATGCTGCGCTATGGCGTGAATGATTTGCGCCTGTTCTTTGATGGCGATGTGCGCTTTTTGAGCCAATTCCGTTGATGAATCTGAGCTTTCACGCTCTTCAGTAAAGATTGAATTAAAGAAACGCTATGCAATTTCCTGAATCCTGGCTGCGCGAATTTTGTAATCCGCCGCTTTCCACGCAGCAACTGGCCGATACGCTCACCATGGCAGGGCTGGAGGTGGAAGAGCTTCACCCTGCGGCGCCTGCTTTTAGCGGCATTGTGGTGGCCGAAATCAAAGAGGCCGTGCAACACCCTGATGCCGATCGCCTGCGCGTATGCAAGGTCGATGCGGGCAGTGGCGAATTGCTGCAAATCGTTTGCGGCGCGCCCAATGCGC
>JAGOGU010000109.1 GCA_017996515.1 Allobrachymonas sp. | reverse complement strand
TTCGGCGTCTGAGGCGCGAGCCATCATCACTGCGCAGAGCGAAGACTTCCGCAACTACCGCGGTCAGTTGGCGCGTTCTCCGATGGCGCGCACAACACCTGGCGCTCAGCAAAGCGGTGGTCAAATCCAGAGCCGAGTAGAGGACCGTAGAACCTCGCCAGCGGCTGCACCAGATACATTGACCATCTCCAAAGCAGAGATCAAAACAAACAATAATGCCTCTGCTCCAGAGCAACGCATGGCAGAGGCCATGCAGAAGCGGGACAACATCAACCGCGCGGATGAACTCAACAAAAACCTGAGCGATCTGAAAAATATCAGTGCAGAGGCGGCTGCCAGTGCCCAACCAGGTACAGCGCCAGCTGTGGTGCCGCCAGGATCTGGTGCCGGTGCAGCAGCGAGTGTTCCTGTGCCTGTCATTGCACCTGTTGATACTGCTTCGGCAATGGGTAATGTGGCGAGTGCCGCCGCCAGTGCAGCTGTGGCTGCGGCATCTGATGCTGCATCGGCGGTGGAGCGGGCAGCGTCTGAAGCGGCAAGTGCAGCAGCTTCTGCTGCGGCATCTGCACCGCGTAAAAAACCGGTTATGCCTCCGCCTGCCCCAGTTCCTGAGGAGCCAGGTTTTCTCGAAAGCCTCACGCAGAATCCCCTGTTGCTTGGCGGGGCTGGTTTGGCGGCAATTGGTGGTTTGGCCTACATGTTCTTTCGTCGTCGCCGAAAAAATCAGGATGAGGATGGAGCGGGCAGTGCTTTCTTGGAGAGCAACTATGCACCGGATTCATTCTTTGATACTTCAGGCGGTAAAGATGTGGATACATCTGAAGCCGCAACTACTGCAGGTATGGGCGCTACGCATGCAGGCCAGTCGTCCATGTTGTATTCGCCCAGCCAATTGGATGCCGATGCCGATGTCGATCCCGTAGCAGAGGCAGATGTGTATCTGGCCTATGGGCGCGATATTCAGGCTGAAGAAATCCTCAAAGATGCTTTGCTCAAACATCCTGAAAACGTTGCTGTACACGCCAAGTTGCTGGAAGTGTATGCACGTCGGCGCGATGTCAAGGCGTATGCGCAAGCGGCAACCGCGTTCAAGCAGCTTACACAAGGAGTTGGTGCAGACTGGGAAGCTGCGCGCGTAAAAGGCTCTGAGATTGATCCAGGTAATGCGCTGTATGCGGATTTGGGCGCTAACAATAACAGCGCGGCGACGCCAGCCCTCGCTTCGAGCGCCGCAATGGGTGTTGCAGCTGCAGCAGTTGCTGCCCCCGCCGTTGCTCCAGTGCAAGTGGCACCCGTTGAGCCTGCACGGCCTGTAACACAGCAGTCGAACCAAGAGTTTGACTTGACGAGCCTGTCGCCCGCAACAGTGCCTGGCGCTGCCCGTGCTTCGCTGATCAATCGTGACAGCGAACCAAATCATCCGGCGCTGGATTTGTCGCTGGACATGCCAGCAGCGCAATCTGCGGCGGTTCAGCCTCAAGCAGAACCTGTTGTGGATCATGGTCTGGAGTTCAGCATGAGCGGCTTGTCGCTCGATTCGGAGCAACCAGATCCTGCTGCTGATACCGATTCGACTCATCCGCTGGAAACCAAACTGGCGCTGGCGCGCGAGTTCATGGGCATTGGCGACAATGAAGGCGCGCGCATCATGGCGCAAGAAGTGGCACAGAATGCCACCGGCGAGCTGAAAGCACAGGCGGAAGCCCTACTGGCAAGCCTGCGCTGAGCGCTTGCGCTTCCTGCATCTGTTGATATGATGCAGAGCAAAACAAAACCGCAGTTTCTGCAAAGAACTGCGGTTTTTTCTTGAATAGCTTGTGTCGGGTTGGCAAAGGCAATCGTGGTTTGCATGCCGTGTTGCCTGGCTTTTCAGCCATATTGCATCGAGGCACGGCTGCTGCTGTAGTTGGCGGTAGCTGCAGGTAGATGTGCTGGCAGCAATGGATCGTGATGGATAGGGAGTGCAGTCAATGCGTTTGGCGCTGGGTATCAGTTACCAAGGTTTGGCTTATTACGGCTGGCAAAGCCAGCCTTCGGGTAGAACGGTACAAGATAAATTGGAGCATGCGCTGACCCGGTTTGCGGGGATGCCCATCCACACCTTGTGCGCCGGGCGTACGGATGCAGGCGTGCATGCCTTGATGCAGGTGGTGCATTTCGATACCTCGTTGGAGCGCGAGCCGGTTTCCTGGATGCGTGGTACGAATACTTTTTTGCCCAAAGACATTGCCGTGCAATGGGCTGCGCCCGTGCCGGATACCTTTCATGCCCGTGCCAGTGCATTGGCGCGCCGTTATGTGTATGTGTTGCTGCAATCACCCGTGCGGCCAAGCCTGGAAACAGGCAGGGTTGGCTGGACGTTTCGACCGCTGGATAGCGCAGCCATGCGTGATGCCGCCAGCCGCTTGCTAGGCGAGCATGATTTTTCCAGTTTTCGCGCAGCGCAATGTCAGGCGCTCAGCCCGGTCAAACAGATGCATCGGATTGCCATTGCGCGCCATGGTGATTATTGGCGTTTCGAGTTTCAGGCCAATGCGTTTTTGCATCACATGATTCGCAACATCATGGGTTGTCTGGTGCAGGTTGGGCAAGGGCTACGCCCGGCACAATGGATGGACGATGTGTTGGCTGCCAAAAGCCGCGATGCTGCCGCGCCTACTTTTGCCGCAGACGGTTTGTATTTTGCTGGCCCGGTGTATGCGCCGAACTGGGGGTTGCCTGATAGAACGGCGGCGTTCGATTTTCTACCGGGAAGCCAGAGTATGTGAGCTTGCTTACCTTGATGGCACATGAGTGAATATCGTGTGCAGTCAAGGCTCGCTTGAGGCAAGGGCAAATAACAGCCTTAATGCTGGCAATGGCCGTTGCACAGATGCCCCCACAGCAGCAGGCAGTCGCGCCCATGCAGTTGCAGATCAACCGTGGCACCCACGGGCAGCAAAACTTTGGTGGGCACGTGCCCGTGTGGCAGACCGGTGATGATGGGTGTGCGCGTTTGGCTGCGCAGCCATTGCACCGCGGTGTTCAGGTTGAAGCCTTTGTCTTGCGCATTTTTCTGATATTCGGTGAATTGCCCCAGCACAATGGCCTGCTGCTTGTCAAGCACGCCTGCGTGCAGCAATTGGGTCAGCATGCGTTCGATGCGGTAGGGGTGTTCGGCCACATCTTCCAGAAACAGCACGCCCTTGTTGATCTGCGGAAAGTAGGGGGTGCCCAGCAGGCTGGTGAGCACGCATAAATTGCCTCCCCACAGCGTGGCGTTCTTGACGGGCTTTTTCTGCAATCGGCGTTCCAGTTCTGGCAGCTCTTTTTTGTGGATGAGCCAGCCTGTGCCTTCGCATTCGCCCGCGACCATGTCGTCAAAGCAGGCTTCGGTGATTTCGTCCGGCTCCGTGCTTTGACCCCAGTCGTCGATCAGCAGATTGCCCGCCCAGGTAATGGCGGGGTGCGGCATGCTTTTTGCCAGCAGTGCGGTTTGCAGGGCGGTAAAGTCGCTCAAGCCCACGAATTGCGTGCCTTTTTCAATGGCTTTGGCGATTTTTTTATAAGGCAGTTGCGGAAGGATGCGCGTCAAGCCATAGCCGCCGCGGGCCAGCAAGGCGATGTCTGCGCCGCTTTCTGCCGCACGCGTAATGGCTGCGATGCGTGTGGCATCGTCGCCCGCGAAGCGCTGCTCGGTGGTGAGCGCATCGGGATCAATCTCTACTGTGTGGCCGCGTTGCTGCAAGCGTTTGATGGCACGGCGAAAGCCTGCAAGGTCGCGCACTGCGCCAGATGGAGAATAAATGTAGATATGTGCCATGATAAAAATCGCAAAAAACGGGATGAACTGAGCGCAGTTTTTACGAACACTGCGCGGGGGCAAGGAGCTACAGAAGAGTCTGCGCCTGTAGCGCATTCAGACAATCATGCACATGCAGCTGTAGCCATTGTCTGAAATGAGATCCACCAGCGGGTACGGTCATGACCGTACGATGGTTGGTTGTGGGAGCGATTGTGCCATGTGCGGCCAAGGGCTGCCGCGTATTCTTTGCGGAAGCAGCGAGAGAGGCTGCATCGGCATTGCTGGTCCATTGTGGCCATTGCAAGGCGGCGCGGTGCCCCGCATCAGGCCAAGGGGCAGACCAATAGCGGTTTGCCGCTTCGCTTGGATCGAGCGCCCAATGGGCATCCAGATCGAAGCGTGGGCGCGATAGGCATTTCTGGCGCCAAGGCGCGTTTGGCTCGGGTTGCAGGCAGAGGGTGTGGGTGAAAAGTGTGCCTGCTGGATGCGCAACCGCGCTGGCTGCTTCCAGATGGGGCAAAAGGTGCAGGGCGCTGTCGTGCAGCACGACCGCACGGTGCGTGTGCTGGGCAAACTGCGCCTGTGCCAGCCATTGCCGCAGCAGGGCGGCGTGCCATGCCAGTTGATGACGTTGGGCTTTTTTAGGTTTGTCGCTTTGCCCATGCCCGATCAGATCAGGGGCCATCACGCGCCAGCCCGCAACGTGCAATGGGTGAATGATTTGCGCCCACAGCAGGCTGTAGCTGGCATAACCATGCAGTAGCAGCACGGCCGGGCGTTGCCTGTCATGTGGCGCTGTGTCAATCACATGCATGCGCCAAGGGGTTCCGGCTGGCTGCTCGGGGTCGTTCAGCAAAACAAACTGGCTCCAAGGCCGGAGCGCTTGCAAAGGCGCGATGTGCGCAAAGTGCTCGGGCGGCAAACGCAAGGCGTCTTCACGCAATGCCGCGTGCAAGGGTTGTTGGCGCAAATCGCTGTGTGCTTGGCGGCGCTGCTGAAAAAATGTTTGCAAGATGGCGGCGCATTGTTTGCGCAAGTCTGATCCAGTCTCATCTTGGGGGGCAAAAATCTGGCACAGCGTTTGGTGATTGAGTGTGCTTTGGGCAAACAGATCCAGCACAGAGCCGGCTGCGCCGGTTTTGGGGTCGGCCACGGCATACACCACACGAGCCAGCCGTGCGTGCAACAGCGCGCCGCTGCACATGGCGCAAGGCTCCAGCGTGACGTAGAGCGTGCACCCTTCCAGCCGATGGTTGGCGCGTGCCTGAGCCGCCGCACGCAGCGCCTGAATCTCGGCGTGGGCGCTGGGGTCGTGATCGCTGATGGTGCGGTTGTAGCCTGTGCCCAATATGTCGCCAGTGGGCGAAACGACAACGGCACCCACCGGCACTTCGCCTGCTTGCGCGGCCAGTTGCGCCTGCTGCAACGCCAGTTGCAGATAATGCGCGTCGTCTAAAAGGGCGTGGGCGTCAGGTGGCATGAGAGGCAATGGAGGACAGCGCGAGCTTGTTTTTTGCGCAGGCTGATCTTGGCACAATGTCAGAGTGTTTGATTGGCAAGACGAATGGTGTGCGTATGGTAATCGCTCCTTGGAACAATACGGCGGCAGGTGATTCGGCATTGGCCGCTTTGC
>JAGOGU010000005.1 GCA_017996515.1 Allobrachymonas sp. | reverse complement strand
GCACAGCAGGATTTTCATGGGGAACAGTCAGGCAAGCAGAGAGAGAAAGCAGAAAAAAGCGTCGAAAACAGTTGAATGGGCAGGATAAATAGGCAGACATGCGCTATGCAGCCTGCGACCGCACGGCCATTGTAAAGAATTTGCCTGCAGATGGCGACTGCGCGACACTGTGTATCACAGGATTCATCGGCAAAGCGTTGTTGCCCCCTGTGAAATAAGGGGTAAGATGATTTCTCCTGTCATGGGCAAGCCCAAAACTACCAAAGGAGACAACGAGATGAAAGTTCTGGTTAATGTATTTCATCCCAAGCTGAACAGCTCGGCCGTAAACCGGCTGTGGGCAGAGCGCCTTACGGGCGAAACGGGCGTTACCGTGCGAAAAATCTATGAGCTGTACCCTGATGGAAAAATTGATGTGGCAGCGGAGCAGGCGGCATTATTGGCTCATGACCGATTGGTGTTTCAACATCCGTTTTATTGGTATTCCATTCCGCCATTGATGAAGCAATGGCTGGATGATGTGCTGACCTACAACTGGGCATATGGCCCTCAAGGAAAAGCCTTGGCAGGCAAAGAATGGGTCTCTGCTATTTCCACAGGCGGACCGGCTGATTCTTATCAGGCCGGTGGATACAACGGCTATTCAATGAGCGAATTTATCAAGCCTTTGCAGCAAACCGCTAACTTGATTCAAACCAAGTTCCTGCCTGCATTCATTTTTCACGGAGCGGTGAGAGCTTCAGAAGATGACGTGCGCCAGTCTGCCGACGACATGGCAAAACACATTCTCGACCCGCTGCTGGATCCTGCCAAGAAACTGGCGGCGCTATTGCAGAAAATGGAAAACGAAGGCGTGGTTCTGAAATAGTTGGCCGCCCAACGCTGGTACGACTTAGCAACCAATGCCGTTGAAACCTCCTTCAGGCGGCATTGACGCTATATGGTCATGAAACACGTGTTCTTTCCGTGCAGTGGTCATCCACGAAATGCTGTCAAGTAAGGCGCAAATCCGCTGGTGTCAGATACGCCAGCCCGGCTGATGCGCGTTGGCGCACCGCATCAAAAGTGTCTCGCGTCACGATGCGGCCATTTTCAAACACGGTGCGCAGCAGCTCTTGCGCGGGGGCTTGCAAGGCGTCTTCCCGCAGGGTTTGGATGCTTCCATCGGGCAGTTGCGCCAGCGTGATGCGTCCGCGCTTGGAGGCCTTGCTGTGGTCGCCCACGGGGTCTTTGTACACATCGCGCCATTGGCCATTGATGCGCACTGCCGAGCATTTCATGGCAAATTTCATCGTGTCGCGGTTGAGTTGCTGCAGCAGGCCGCCGCCCATGCCAAAGGCCACGTTCTCGGCCGAAAAACCCGCTTCGTGCAGATTGTGCAGAATCTGCCGCAAAGACGTGAGGTTGATGCTGTCGCCCTGAATGATGCGCACGTATTGCAGCACCTTGAAGCCCTTGCTGTTGGTGGTGTAACCAAAACGCTGCGCCAGTATTTGCACCACTTGCGGCACGGTAATGGCCGGATCGCCCGAGTCGGGGCGTATCACCACGGTTGCGCCCGAGGCGATCACCGCATCGTGCAACTGCTGCCCCCAAATGGCATCGCAGGCGTGAAAGATATCGTAGCTGTCGCTCACTACGGCTACCACGCTGCCCGGCCGGGCAAACTGGCGCAGCATGTTGCGGTAGGCATCTGCCTCGTGCTCGCGTCCCCAGCTGGTGATGGTGCTGTGCTCGGCCGCAGGAATGGAAAAGCCCGCCATCTCGCAATCGTAGTAGCGTCTGGCCGCCAGCAGGGCGCTGACGGTGTCGGTACCCATGAAATTGACCAGATGCGCCATGCCGCCCAGCGCGGCCGATTCCAGGCTGGATACGCCGCGTGCGCCAAAGTCGTGCAGTTTGAAGGGCAGCTCCTGCTCGGCGCAATCGCTGGTGGCGTGCAGATAGCGCGCAATGATGGATTTGGCTGTGGCCGACTGGGTGGCAACTGTGGTGGGGTACCACACGGCGCGCAGCAATTCGGTTTCGATGAAGCTGGTGAGCCAGAAAAATTCGGGGTCGGTGTTTTCTACCGTGAGCAGCACATTGCGCACAGGCAGCACCATGCCTTCGGGCACAGCGCGAATGCGCAGGGGCAACAGGCCACCGTGTTTTTCCACCAGGCGCGTCCAGCCCGCTTCATTGAACGGCTCGCCATGTGCGGCATAAATCGCCTTGGCTTCGGCCACATCCGCCAGTGTAATCGGCGTGCTCAAATACTCGCGCAAGTAAGCCTGCAAGCCAAAGAACAGGCTGTGACTGTAGCGCCCCCCGCGCGATTCGATGTAGCTGAAGGCATGCTCGGCACCCGGTGGATATTGCAGCCAGTGCGAGGCCTTGTACGAATCGGTGCGCAGCAGCAGGTTGCTGCCCAAAGCAGGTTTCAGATGCGGGTTCATGCAGAATTTTCGTCGGGTGTGGGCGTTGCCGTAAAGGGTGTGGCGGAGCCATCCAGAAAATGGCGGGCAATGAAGTAATGGTCTTCATGCAGCAAGGGCTGCATATTCTGCCACTGCGCAAAAGGTTGCCACTGTATGTGTATGTGCGGCGCTTCTTGCTTTTGATCTGCGCCTGCTGGAGCGGGCGCATCGTCTGGCCAACGCACGCACAACGCATGGCTGATGGCATCGCCCAACTGGTTGCGCCCCGGCGCATCCCACACGGCGGTGGCGCTGAGGTATTTTTGGAGTGTGGCGGCAGGCCACTCTATGCCCGCTGCGTGCAGGGCGCGGCTGGCAGCATCCAGCAGGCGCTCGCCCGCTTGCAGCAAAGCCTCGGGCAAGGCCCAATTGCCGCGGCCCGGCTGCTGCTGGCGCTGCACCAGCAACACCTGCTGCCGCCACAGCACCACCACCTGCACCAGGCACAAAACCGGCATGGCGCTGCCGTTGGCATAGCGGTGCCGCTGCCAAAAATCAAGCAAAAAAGCGCGCTCTGCATGCAGAGCTTGCCATGCCGGGCTTGCGCGAAAGGTATGCAAAAAATCCATGGTGGATGCAGGCAGCACGGCAGAGAGCTTCTCTGCAAGATACGCGTCTTTTTCTTCGGAAAAATATGCGTGGCGAATGCTTGTCGCGTCAATGCCTGCGACATTGGAAAAAGGCAGCCATTGCCAGTGCGGAAAAATGCGCAGGTAATAGCTGCTGTTGTCTTTCATATGCCCCAGCAAGGCCACACGCGCCGTGGCCGGGTCGCTGCCATGCGCCGCCATGGCGGCATGCACGGCGTTTTGCACCGCTTGCAGCCACTCTGCATCGTCATAAGGCGCATCGCTCACCCCCACCACCTGCACCCGCGCCTGTTCTTGCACAGGCAAGGCAGAGCGGATCATCTGTTCGCGCTCGGTCACGGTAAACGGATTTTTGAAACTGCGCGGCTGGTGCATGGAGCCTGCCACCACAATCAAGCGGCGCGCCTGCTGCAAGCCCGCTTGCAGCAACGCCACATGGCCGTTGTGCACCGGCTGGAAGCGGCCAATGACAATAGCGTAGTCGTAAACAAGGTCGCCTTGCATGGCATTGTGAGTTGCGTGGTGCGTGGGCATGGTGTGGTGATGCAGGAAAAAGCACACATCTTGTCCATTAAGATGCGTGGCGCCATCTTGATCGTGGCGTCTTGCACTGATGGCTGCATATATTAAAGTTAAAAACAGGCTCACCCCGTGCAAAGCGTTTCTGGAAAATCGCAGGGAAATTTCCGTTACCATGCCGTTTGATTGTTCCATTTTTTATTCGATCATTGTCTGATGAAACCTCTGCAAAAAGCCATCTTTCCCGTTGCCGGTTTGGGCACCCGCTTTCTGCCGGCCACCAAATCCATTCCCAAAGAAATGCTCACGGTGGTGGATCGGCCGCTGATTCAATACGCGGTGGATGAAGCTGTGGAAGCGGGCATCGACACCCTCATTTTCGTGACCGGACGCAGCAAAAACGCCATTGTGGACTACTTCGACCGCAGCCCGGAGCTCGAAGCCGAGCTGGAGGCCAAAGGCAAACTCGAAGCATTGGAGTTGGTGCGCAACGTCATTCCGCCGCATGTGAAATGTTTTTACGTGCGCCAACCCCAGCCTTTGGGTTTGGGCCATGCCGTGCTGTGCGCGGCCGAGTTGCTGCAAGACGATGAACCCTTTGCCGTATTGCTGCCCGATGATTTGATCGAATCGCACCCCGTGGGCACGTTGGCGCAAATGGCCGAGCGGCACCGGCATGCGGGCCAGGCCGTGCTGGCGCTGGAAGAAGTGCCCCTGTCGCAAGTGAACCAGTACGGCATTGTCCGGCTGGAATCCACTGGCAGCCACCCCTGGAAAATTCAGGAAATCGTGGAAAAACCCGCACCTGAAAAAGCCCCTTCCAACTGGAGCGTGGTGGGGCGCTACATCCTCACCCCCGATGTGATGACGGCACTCAAAACCCAGAAACCCGGCGCAGGTGGAGAAATTCAGCTCACCGATGCCATTGCCACTTGCCTGCATTCAGGCGCGTTCATCGGCCACCCCCTGCACGGCAAGCGTTTTGACTGTGGCAGCAAGCGTGGCTTTCTCGAAGCCAATATGCACTTTGGCCTGCGTGGGCGATCGGATTGAATTCTGTTTGCAGTCGCTGCACAAACACAAAGCCCTGGCAACACATGACGGCTGCCAGGGCTTTGTTGTACATGCCGCAACAAGGAGCAACAGCCCCTTATTTGGCAAATTTGCGCGAATAAAAATACCAAAAATAAAAAAACAGCAATCCGCTCATTGACCCAACCAGCGTCACCACACAAACCAGCCCTGCCACCAGCCAATAACCGAAAGCAACAGGCGGCGCCTGGAATGTTTCCATCCAGGCAAGCGTTGCATGAAAACAGGCATAACTGATAGCTGTCACAGTCAATGTAATCAACAGACCGCACACGCCATCAACATATATTTCTTCGCCGCAATGCTTGCAATGCCAGCGAACGCCGCCGCGCCTTTCAGGAATCAAGTCCTCCCACCCAGGCGTTAGCTCCTGTTTGCATTGGGGGCAGGCGGTGTTTGGTATTCGCATGCGCTTCAATAGATCACATCAACGGTGCTTGAGCATCGCAGAGTTTTTATTTTTTACCCGACGTGCGGCCGGCCATCTTGCCGCCAACCTTGGTGTTTGTTGCTGTTTTTTGGGCACTGGATCGGGCCGCTGGCTTGGCCGTTGATCGTGTGGCCGATGCTTTCTTGCTCTTTGCCGCAACTGGGGCTTGAGCCGATCGGGGTTTGCTCGTGCGGGCAGCGCCACCGCTGCGCTTGCTGGCAGTATCTGTTTTGCCAGCAGCTGCATCGTTTTCTGCCTCGTCTTTTGAGGCCGTGGCCTGCGCTTGCATAAACGCCTGCTGGCGCTGTGCCACTTCCTGCTGGGCATGGTTGGCAATCTGCCCAAAGGTTTGCAGCAGGCTGCCCCACCATTGACCCGCTTGCTCCATGGCTTGCTGCGCAGTGGCCTCTGCCGCCACGCGATCTGCAGCAGCCTCGTCTTCTGCCGCGTGCTTGTTACCTGTGGCGGCTGCTTGCTCTTTCACTGGCTGCTCGTTCTCAGCAGCAGTGCCAGCGCCCGCTACCGATTGCTGCATCTGCTGCGTCCAGCTGGCCATATTCGCCTGCATGTCTTGCAAGGTCTGGCATGTGAGCTGCTGCACCTCCAGCGCCTGGATGGTGGCCTTGAGGGCGGTGGCATTCTGCTCCAGCCAGAACAGCACGGTTTTCAGCTCCTGGATGCGCTTGCCCGTTTCCTGCGGGTCGAGCGTCGGGGCGATCCATTGCGACAGGGCAGGGCCTGCCGCCGCACCCGGCTGCGCCATTTGCTGCAAAAAATCGAAGCCGGGAATGAGCCGGGCAAAATCGAATCCGGCGGCATTGCTAGTCATGCTTGCACCTTTCCTGAAAATTTCTATTCCAGCCGCACAATCCGCCTTCCACACAATGGTGCTTGAGACTCTGGTTGCACAGCGCTGCGACACGATTGTGCACCACCTGATGCCCTGCTTTCTGGATAGCTCGCCGCTTCATTCAGATAGGTTCTATCGTTTTCCCTAGCCCTGTCTGTCTTGCCCCATCAGAGAAATACAATGGCGCCCTTTAATTTCAAAGTATCAACGTCAAACTACCATGAACATGTTTTCAACCGATCGTGAAGACGAGCTGCACTTCCCCATTACCCTGCGCATGAAACTGATGGCGCTGGCGCCCCAGTTTTACGTCAGCGATAAAAACGATCGCCCCATTGCCTACGTGAAGCAAAAGCTGTTCAAGCTCAAGGAAGACATCAGCATTTTCGCCAGCGAGCAGCAAAACAAGCTGCTCTACACCATCAAGGCTGACCGCATCATCGACTTCAACGCCTCCTACGGCATGCAAGATGCGCAAAGCGGCCAGTCGCTGGGCTCCGTCAAACGCAAAGGCATGCGCTCGCTGTGGAAGGCTGCCTACCAAGTGCACGATCAGAACGATATGCCCTTGTACTTCATCTCCGAAGAAAGCGCCATGACGCGCTTTCTCGATGGCATTTTTTCCGAGCTGCCTATCATCGGCCTGTTCTCGGGCTATGTGTTTAATCCGGCCTATCAAGTGAAAGATGCCAACGGCAACGTCGTGATGCGCATGAAGAAAAAACCCGCCATGTGGGAAGGCGTGTTTGCCATGGAGGCACTTACCCAGCTGCCCGCGCTGGAGCAAAAGCGCCTGATGCTCAGCCTCTTCATGGTGGTTGTGCTGGAGCGCATGCGCGGGTAACACCCTGCGGCGGCAATGCTCGTTCAAAACAAAAAGGGGATACGGATTTTTCCGTATCCCTTTTCTTCATGGCGTTTGCTTCAGCCAAGCAAGGCCAAGCCAAGCCGCACAGTGGCTTATTCGGCTAGCCCGCCGTGTTCCACCACGTGGAAACTGGTGTGCCTGTCTGTTATATCGCCGTCGGCACTGTTTGCCTGCCCCTCATCCTCAAACGGCTCCAACACCCAGCGCCGTGTATGGAAGGCCGCAACGCTGGCGCGGTGAGCGATAGAGAGCATGCCGCCGCCCTGGCTGCGCACCATCTCGAGCAGCGCCTGATACAGCACGGTTTCGGTCGCACCGTCCAGTGCGCTGGTGGCTTCGTCGGCAAAAATCCAGCGGGGCTTTTTCAGCAAGGTGCGCGCAATGGCAACGCGCTGCTGCTCGCCACCTGATAGCTTGTGGCTCCAGTTGCTTTCCACATCCAGTTGGTCCGCCAATTGCGGCATGCGCACAGTGCGCAACACGGTTTGCAACTCCGCATCGTTGTAGGCATCGGGCGATTGGGGATAAGCCAGCGCCGCGCGCAACGTGCCGTGGGGAAGATAGGGGCGCTGCGGCAGGAACATGCTGTTCGCGGGCAGCGCCACGGTGCCTGTGGCCTGCGGCCAGATGCCTGCCAGGGCACGCAGCAGGGTGGATTTGCCACTGCCTGACGGGCCTTGCACCAGCACGGCGTCGCCCGCCTGCATGTGCTGCGCAGCCACCTGCACCTGCAATTTGCCGCCGGGCAGATAGCAGCGCAGTTGTTGCAGCGTCAATCCGTCGCTACCTGTGGTGTGATGCCAATCCGCCAGGTTGGGTTGCGCATGTTGCTGTTCGCCTTCAAGCAACGCGCCGTTGGGCTGGGCCACGCCACGGTCAAAACTGGCCAAACGCTCCGTCGTGGCACGCCAACTGGCCAGCCCGGCATAGCTGTCGATAAACCAGCTCAAGGAATCTTGCACCTTGCCAAAGGCGTTGGAGATCTGAATCACGTCGCCCAGTTTGATGACGCCCGAAAAATAGCGCGGCGCCGCCACCAGAAACGGAAAGATGATGGCGGCCTGACTGAAAAATGACGTGAACCAGATCAGCCCTTTTTGCGCTTTGATAAGTTGCAGCATATTGCTGAGCACGCGGCCAAAGCGACCGTCGAGATGCTGGCGCGACGCGGCCTCGCCCCGGTCAAAAGCCACGGCCTCGCTGTATTCGCGCAAACGCACCAGGCTGTAGCGAAAATCGGCCTCGCGCCACTCTTGCCAATAGTTCAAGCGAATCAACCTGCGCCCGATGTAATGGGCAAACAGGCTGCCCACTGCGCAATAAGCAATGGCCACCCACACCATATAGCCCGGAACCGTCACCATTTGCGCGCCCAGTGTGAAGCTGATGCTGCCCGATACCGTCCACAAAATGCCGATGAAGGACACCAGCGTGACCGTGGCATTGAGCAGCCCCATGCTCATGCCCAAGGCGCTGCCGGTAAAGCGGGCAATGTCTTCCTGAATGCGCTGGTCGGGGTTGTCGGGTATGGTGTCGGAGCCGCTTTGGCGCAGCAGTTCCAGGTGGTAGTAGCGGTAATTGGCCAGCCAGGTGTCCATGTAGTGCCGCGTCATCCAGGCGCGCCAGCGCAAATCCAGCCGCTGCGTGATGTAGAACTTGTATACCGCCAGCACAATGGCTGTAAACGCCAATATGGCAAACAACTGCATTTGCTGCCAAAACACATCGACTTTTTTCTCTTGCAGGGCGTCATAAAACACCCGGTACCACTTGTTGAACTGCACACTCATATACACAGTGGCCAGATTCAGCGCCAGTATCAGCCCCAGCATGGCACGTGCACGCCATTTGTCTTCGGAGTTGAAATACGGCATGGACAAGCGCCAGGCGCTGCGCAAAAAGCGGCCCCAGCCGCCACGGAAAGGATCAACGCTTGTGTCGGTGTCAGAGTGGGAAGAGGGTGCTGCCATGGCTGTTTGCTGAAGGGGCGTTGGGTGGCAAGGCTAGGCAGGCTGCAGCGCAGCTCCAACCTTTTGCCGGCATGGGCGCAAACACTCGCTGCCCCATGCCCGCCACATCGCCCGAAAAAGGATTACGCGTGCTGGCGCAAGCCCAGCACATCGAACATATCGAACAGCCCGCTGCGCTTGCCCGCCAAGAAGCGGGCGGCATGCAGGCTGCCTTGCGCGTAGCCCGCGCGGCTGCTGGATTTGTGGCTGATCTCGATGCGCTCGCCCGTGCCGGCAAACAGCACGGTGTGGTCGCCCACGATGTCGCCACCGCGAATGGTGGAAAAACCGATGGTGGACGGATCACGCTCGCCCGTGTGGCCGTAACGTTCGTACACGGCACAATCTTTCAGGCTGCGCCCCAGCGCATCGGCAATCACTTCGCCCATTTTCAGCGCGGTGCCGCTAGGCGCATCCACCTTGTGGCGGTGGTGGGCTTCGATCACTTCAATGTCGTAGCCGGTTGCCAGCGCCTTGGCCGCCATCTCCAGCAGCTTGAATGTCACGTTCACGCCCACGCTCATGTTGGGCGCCATGACGATGGCAATATCTTGCGCGGCAGCGGCAATGTCGGCCTTTTGCGCGTCGGTAAAGCCCGTGGTGCCAATCACAAGGTTGACGCCCAAGCGGCGGCACACGGCCAAGTGCGCCAGCGTGCCTTCTGGCCGGGTAAAGTCGATCAGCACATCGGCGTCTTGCAGCGCCTGCATGTCGGCCGTAATGGCCACGCCACAGGGCTGCCCCACGGCCTGACCGGCATCCGCGCCCAATGCGGGGCTGCCTGCCCGATCCAGCGCGGCAGCCAGCACGCAGTCAGGCGCTTGCATCACCGCCTCGATCAGCATATGCCCCATGCGGCCGCTGGCGCCTGCAACGGCGATGCGGTGCGGCTGCGCAGCAGCGGAAGAAGATACGTTGGGCGTGCTCATTGCGGCAGGGGCGGGAATGAAGTGCTGGCGGGCGCCGTCGGCTGCTCTTTTTCAGCCGGGGGCGGGTTGGATTCGGCAAAGCGCGAAAGCTGCTCGGGCGTAGCCTGCAACTCGCGCGATGTGTATTTTTTCTTGCTGCCGATCAGATTGACAAAGTCCTGGTTGGTGGGCAGCTCATCCAGCCCCTCGACCCGCGCCAGCGCATCGCCTTCGAAAAAGACCGATACGCTGAACTTTTGCGGCTCCACGCCCCGGCGGTTGCGCATCGTGAAAACGTAATCCCAGCGATCGGCGCGGAACATATCAGTGATGAGCGGCGTGCCCATGATCTGGCGCACCTGCGCGCGCGTCATGCCGGGTTGCAGAGCCTGCGCCTGCTCTTTGGAAATGAAGTTGCCCTGCAATACTTCATGCCGATAAACGCCGCAACCGGAAAGCGCCACCGCCCCCAGCGCCAGGGACAGCGCCGCCGCGCGCAGCATCTTCCGACCAAAACCGGAGCAGGTTAAAGGGATAGCTTGCATGCAAATGCTCCATGGATGCAAAAAACAATATGATGGCGACGTATCGCCCTATCAACGAGATGACAAGTGAGCCGCGTGGACTACGCACAGCGCATGCCCATGACAACGGGCCATCTGCTGAACGCATTGTAGCGGCTTGCCTGCAAAACCATGGCGCCTGCAGGGCGGCGCCTGCGCCCGACTTGGATTTGCAAAGGCCACAGATCAATGAGCATTGCCAACGAAATCAAAAACTCCGGACTCAAAGCCACCGGCCCCCGCATGAAAATTCTGGAGGTTTTCCAGAATGCGCAAGAGCGCCACATGAGCGCTGAAGACGTGTACCGCATCCTGATCCAGCAGGGCTCCGACATCGGCCTGGCCACCGTTTACCGCGTGCTGAGCCAGTTCGAACAGGCCGGGCTGCTACGGCGCAACAGCTTTGCGACCGACAAGGCCATCTACGAGCTGGATGAAGGCATGCACCACGACCACCTGATCTGCCTGGACTGTGGCCGCGTGGAAGAATTTTTCGATACCGACATCGAGAAACTGCAACAATCCGTCGCCCGCAACAAAGGCTACACCCTGGACGAGCACTCGCTCAGCCTGTACGCACGCTGCAACAAGATCAAGTGCGAAGGCAAAAAGAACAAGGATGACAAAAACAAGGCGTGAGCGACGCGGCACTTTCCTAGCGCAAGCCACATGCCGTTGAGCGTTTCGCTTACTTCACACTCTCCCACCACTTGCCCTGGGGCAAGTTTTGCAGATCGAACACCTGCCCGATTTGCGGCGTGGCCGTTTGGTAGGGTTGGTTGGCGGCGGCTTGCAGAAAGCGCTGGATGGGATCTTTCCAGGTGTGGTACGCCAGATCGAATTTGCCCCAGTGAATGGGCACGGCGACCTTGGTGCGAATGTCGGCAGCAGCCTGTGCGGATTGTTCCGGCGTCATGTGGACGAGCGGCCAGCCCTTGGGGTTGTATGCGCCGTTTTCCATGAATGCCACATCAAACGGGCCGTATCGCTCGCCAATCATGGCAAAGTGCTTGCCGTATCCGCTGTCGCCATTGAAGAAAAGGGATAAATTTGCCGACCGAACAATCCATGCGCCCCACAGCGTAGAGTTGCGGTTATGCAAAGTGCGGCCGCTGAAGTGGCGCGCGGGCGCCAGTGTCAAGCGCAAGTCGCCGAACTGCGCCTGCTCGTGCCAATCCATCTCGGTGATTTTGCTGTCTGCCACGCCCCAACGCTGTAAATGCGCCTTGACACCCAGCGACACGTAAAAATGCCCCGTTTTGCTGTCCAGTTCTTGTATCGCCCGATAGTCCAGATGGTCGTAGTGGTCGTGCGAGATCAGCACGGCATCGATTGGCGGCAGTTCGCCAACGGTGTACGTATGCGTCATGGCAAATGGCGCGCCGCCCAGAAAGATGGGCGAGGCGCGGTTGAACACGGGGTCCAGCAACAGGGTTTTGTTTGCCAGTTTGAACAGCAGGGTGGAATGCCCCAGCCAGACAAAACGATCGTTTTTCAAAGCAGCATTGTCCAGCGGCAAGGTTGGCACAGGCTCCGCAGGGTGCTTGCCTGCCGGCGGGTTGGTGACGGATGACAGCCAACCGATGATGCTGGGCTTTTCGGTGTTGTCGCCGTCGCTGAGCTGAATTTCGGTCGGCTCCAGATTGACAAACACTTCGCCGTTGAAATGAGGTGACTGCCGAATTTTGGCCATGCTCTGCGCATCAGGCTGACCACCAAAAACCGGATGGAAACGGATAAAAAGATAAGTTCCTGCGGCCAGTAAAACAACAAATATCAGCAGCCACTTCAGGGAAACAAGGGTGATTTTCAGCATGGAGTCTTTCTTCTGGCTGCGTGCAATCAAGCGATGATGCCTATATCAGGCGGCCACGCGCTTGCCAGCGAATAGGGTCAGCATACCGCAACCCATCTTTTGTGTCCCACCGCCTTTCAATGGCCTTCATTCTCGGCGGGTACTTTTATTGCCTATACTGCCATCCCTTAACCTTGAGCGCTGCCCGTTTCGCTCCAACCGGCAGCCTTTATCCCCTTTGGAGCCATGTAGAGGAACACCATGTACAAAAACCTCGCAGCCACGCTCGTGGCCGCTTTTGCTTTCACGGCTGCCGTCGCAGCGCCCGCCACCCCCGCATCTTCCACCGCACAACCCGCAACCAAAGCGGCATGGATCTACATGTCGCCCATTACCGAAGCGGGCTGGACGTACCAGCACGAGCTGGCGCGCCAGCAGGTGAACAAGCAGTTCGGCAACCGCGTGCAGACCACGCATGTGGCCAACGTGCCCGAAGGGCCTGATGCCGAGCGCGTGCTGCGCGATTTGGCCAGCCAGGGCAACCAGATCATCTTTACCACCAGCTTTGGCTATATGGAACCTGCCATGAAGGTGGCGCGCGATTTTCCCAACGTGAAATTCGAGGTACTCACCGGCCTCAAGCGTGCGCCCAATGTCGCTACCGCCAATGCCCGCTATTACGAAGGGCGCTATCTGGCCGGTGTGGCGGCAGGGCGCATGAGTAAAAGCCCAACCGTGGGTTACGTGGCGGGCTTTCCCATTCCCGAGGTACTGCAAGGCATCAATGCCTTTGCGCTGGGACTGCGCTCGGTCAATCCCAAGGCGCAGGTGCGCGTGATCTGGCTGAATGAATGGTTCAACCCCGCGCGCGAACGCGATGCCACCATGTTGCTGATGGATCAAGGCGCCGATGTGCTGGCCTTTCACACCGGCTCTACCGCCGTGCCGGTTGCGGTGCAAGAGCGCGGCAAGTACGTGGTGGCCTACCATTCCGACATGCGCAAGTTCGCGCCCACCGCTCAAATCGTGGCCGTGACCCACCATTGGGGCGACTACGAAGCCAGCCGCATTCGCGCGCTGCAAGCCGGTCAGTGGAAAAGCCAGGATGTGTGGCTGGGCATGAAGCAGGGCGCGATTCGCGTGGATCACTTTGGCCCCCAAGTGCCCGCAGCCGTTCGGCAGGAAGTGTTGGCGCGCCAGGCCGATATTGCCGCAGGCCGCCTGCACCCGTTCACCGGCCCGCTGCACGACCAGAACGGCAAACTGGTATTGCCCGCAGGCAAAACCCTGAGCGATGCGCAAATTCTGAAGATGAATTGGCTGGTACAGGGCGTGCAGGCGTCCGGCTTCAACCGCTGATTGGGCGCTGAGCTGCGCATCGACGAGACTGTTGCACGCTGCATTCCATCACCGCGCCGCAACGGTCGTTGGTAGATAGCGGTTTTACACCACGGCCAGCCCCGCAGCGGCAGACGCCGTATCCGCCGCATCGGGCGGTGGAAAGCTACGGCTCACCACCACCCCTTGCCGCGCCAAGCGCTTGCGCAGTTTGAGCACCTGGGCGTCTTTGCTCAACAGCACGGCGCCATGCGCCGCTGCCAGGTCGATAAAGCACTGGTCATCGGCATCCTTGCAGACATAGGCGCAGCGCGGGGCGGCTTCCACCGCCACCGTCCACTCGTCGTATTGCGCCATGATGTGCGGCGCGGTACGCTGGTAAAACTGCATGCGCGCAGCGATATGGGGGTACGCCAGCACCCGCTGCAATTCTTCGCGCATGCGCGCCGTAGCCAGCCAACGCACGTGCCCTGCCTGCAAGGCGGCGCGCAACGGCTCGGCCTGCGGCTCCTGAAACAGGAGCACGTCCAACGCGATATTGGTGTCAAGCACGACCAACAGCATCACTTGTCCTGCCCATCCACAAACGGGACAGCGTCGCCCCCAACTTGGATCATGGAGCGCTCCTGCAAACGAAATCGCTGCGTTTGCGCAATGCGGTGCAGCTTGCCCGCTGCATCCGAGCGCGCGCCGCTGTAGCGGATGTGCACATCAGCCGTTTCGGCCCGTGCGCGCGAGATGAGGTGCACCTCGCCGCTCACCAGATAACAGGCATGTGCGGCCGCCTTCGAGTTGGCATCTGATGCTGCATGCGATACCTCTTTGGCAACGCTTGCTTCGGCAGCGCTGGCAACAGATGGCTGGCCGGCCTGCGCATCGGCGGCGTAGGCGTACAAATCTTTTTCGATAGCCGTCAACCCCGACGTGGCTGTGCCTGCCTTCGTTGCGGCCGCAAGACCCAGACGCGCGCGGCAATCGGCGTGCTGCTGCACATTGCTGGCGGCCAGGCGGATGGAAAAAACATCGCTCATGGCATCGGGCTGCAACAAATAGCCCTTGAGCCACCGGCTGCACGCTCCCGCTTGGCAGTTGGTTTGCGTGTACGTGACCAAATAGCGGCTGGCATCCAGCTTGTAGACCTGCACTTCGGGCGGCATGGGCTGGGGCAGCAGATAGTCCACGTGCGGCACCATACGCACAGCATGCCATTTTTCCTGCCCGGGCTCTGCTTTGCCGCTGCCAGGCGCTGTTGCATCATCCATTTGTGCCTGGAAAAAAATCACGCCAATATGCGCAGGTACCCCGGCGCGCCCGGCTATCTGGCCAGGGGTTGCCACAGCCCGTTCTGCTGATGCGGCAGGCAACCCACCCTGCGCCTGCACGGTGGACAAGGCTTCTGACTCGACCACCAGCGCCATGTGTGTTTCATTGAGCCGCACCGCCTCACGCGGGCGCACGGCCATCAGACGGTTTTCGATGCGTTCGGCAGGCATGGCGGCCGATGCTGGATCCAGCCCTTGCGAGGGAGGCTGCGGCAAAGGCAGCACCACCTGCCAATACACGCCATCCGCCCCCACCCATTCGTTTTCGGAACCAAAGGCAGCATCCATCAAGGTGTTGTGCCGCATACCGGTTGCCACCCCGCTGTACAGCAACGCCTTCGTCTGCTGCTGTTGCACCTCGTTCTCGCGCAGGCAGGCCGTCAATAGCCCAGCCGTCATGAACGCCAACAGCAGCGTTAACCCCGCACGCCCATTCATGGCGCCGCGCCCGTCATTCCGATCCCGGCCCATGTTTGGATCCATTGGCCGCATCGTGTCCAGCCTGGCCACTTGCAGCATCTTTCACCAAGCGGCCGCTGACCATATCGAAGCGGAACAGACGGCATTCCAACGGGCCGTTCCACATCGGCACGCGCCGCGCAGCCTGCAGGCGCATGCGCCGGGGCAGGCTCATGTCGGGGCTGAGAATCCAGGCCGTCCAGCCCGTATAGTTTTTCTTCCAGTGGCTGGCCAAACGCTCGAAAAAATCGCTGGAGCTACTTTCTTCTGCCGTGGTCGCTACGATGGCTTTTTCGCGCCCGCCCGTTCGGGCCTGCTGCCGCTGCTGCGCGCGTGTGGCGGCATCCTGCCCGGCCACACCCGCGGCGGCAATGCGCTCGCCATACGGCGGGTTCAGCAGCAGAATGCCCGGCTCGGTCGTAGGCGGCATCCGCTGCAAAGCGTCGCCACCGCGAAAGTTCACGGCATGCGCCACGCCAGCGCGCTCGGCATTGCGCTGGGCAAAGTCCACCATGCGGTGGGCCACATCGCTGCCAAACACGGTGATGGCTGGCGGCGTGACTTCAGCGTCGCGCGCGGCTTGCAGCAGTTGCTGCCACTGCGCAGGCTGGTACGGCAGCAGGCGCTCGAATGCAAAGCGGCGCAGTCTGCCCGGCGCCATGCGGCAAGCCATTTGCGCCGCTTCAATGGCAATGGTGCCGCTGCCGCAGCAAGGATCGTACAACGGCATGCCGCTGTGCGGCTGCCAACCGCAAGCCGCCAGCATGGCGGCGGCCAGGGTTTCTTTCAGCGGGGCGTCGCCTTTGTCTTCGCGCCAGCCGCGTTTGAATAGGGGCTCGCCCGATGTGTCGATATACAGCGTGAAATGCTGCGCATCCAGATGCGCATGGATGCGCACGCCGGGCCGATGCGTATCCACGCTGGGGCGGCTGCCGACTTGGGCACGAAAGCGGTCAGCCACCGCATCCTTGATGCGCAAAGCCGCAAAGTTCAGGCTTTTGAGCGGACTGCGTTGTGCCGTGATATCGATCTTGAAGGTTTGCTGCACGCCAAACCAGTCTTCCCACGGCACGGCGCTGGCCGTGGCATACAGGTCGTCTTCCTGGGCATAGGGCGCATATGCCAGTTGCACCAGCACACGTTGCGCCAGGCGGCTGTGCAGATTCAACTGCAATGCCAGTTGCCAGTTGCCTTGCACCCGCACGCCGCCACGTTGCAGTTTGGCGGTGGCCGCGTGGTCGGCAGCAATGGCGGCCACTTCGTTGGCCAGCAAATCTTCCACCCCGGCGGCGCAGGGCAAAAACAGCGTCAGATGATTATTCATTTGCAGCACCTTATCAGATTCCATCATGCGGCCCGCTTGAATCGTCCGACATACACAGTCACTTATCAAACATTACTCTGTAGCCGCTCATGCAGTTCACATCATCTGACGACAATAGGCTGCGTAAAAAGCATGTTTCCCGATGTTAACGGGAACGAACGCTATTACGAGGGACCGCATGCCAGCCGCCTGCCGAATGGCAGCCATGCTTGAAGTCATCGATCAAATGCGCGCAAACCACCTCTTTTTTGCCGTAACAATAACGCCATATTGTGACAAATGCTTGCAACATATCCCTAGCCCAGCCTTGTATTTACCGCCTGGGGCATCATATGCTTGCTGAGGCGCGACACCATCCATATTGCGCATCAACAGGATGCGAAAACCATCTCTCTCACATCCTTTTTTGGCCAAGGCATCATGCCTTGGCTTTTTTTTGACCTGAATCGACCAGAGTCGATCCGAATCGCGTACCCACCCGCACGCCATGCACGACAAAGGCATGCTTTCCATTATCCCTAGCCTTTTCTCATCTATCGGCTTTGTTCTATTATCTGCCGCTGAGTTGCAATATTTTTTCCCCTACAGGAGTCCATACCATGTCTCTCATCAACACCACCATCCTGCCATTC
The DNA here is from genome assembly GCA_017996515.1 of Allobrachymonas sp. Classification (GTDB taxonomy): domain Bacteria; phylum Pseudomonadota; class Gammaproteobacteria; order Burkholderiales; family Burkholderiaceae_C; genus Brachymonas. The sequence continues at coordinate 1,180 of JAGOGU010000005.1, read as the reverse complement.
AACGCCCAAGCGTATCAAGCGGGCAAGGGCTTTTTTGCCGTTAGCGACAAAGACCTCAAAGGCAAATGGTCGCTGGTTGTGTTCTACCCCGCCGATTTCACGTTCGTCTGCCCGACTGAGCTGGAAGACCTGGCCGACAAATACGCAGAGTTCAAGCAACTGGGCGTCGAGGTGTATTCCGTTTCGACCGACACCCACTTCGCCCACAAAGCCTGGGCCGATTCGTCGGATGCCATCAAGAAAGTGCAGTACGTGATGATTGGCGACCCCACCGGTACCATCACCCGCAACTTTGGCGTGATGATTGAAGAAGAAGGCTTGGCGCTGCGCGGCTCTTTCCTCATCAACCCCGAAGGCCAAATCAAGCTGTGCGAAATCCACGACAACGGCATTGGCCGCGATGCCAGCGAAATGCTGCGCAAAGTCAAGGCCGCGCAGTACGTGGCCAGCCACCCCGGTGAAGTGTGCCCCGCCAAATGGCAGGAAGGCGCCAAAACCCTGAAGCCCTCGTTGGATCTGGTCGGCAAGATTTAATCAGACGCTCATTCAGGCGCAGTGTCATGCCGGTTGGCATGGCACTGCTTTCGCGTTTTCTGCTTTGAGTTTTTCGCACGAAAACTGAAACCAGCAAACCCGATTCACACCTGATTCGCTCCTGCTCTGGAGTTACGCTCCCCATCAGGTAAGAATATCAACCACAGTCGCTTCCAATCAAAGCGAGACAAGGCGGCAAGCTGCAAACAATGCACAGGTAGTACGGCAAGGCGAAGCCAATACTGTATCGTTTTGATTTGACGTGACGCCACCCAAAGGAAAATCCCATGCTCGACCAGGAAATGGCCGCCCAATTGCAGCAATACATGGGCATGCTGCGCCGCCCCATCACCATCACCGCTACCTTGGGCGATGACGCAAGCTCCGCCGACATGCGCGGCCTGCTGGAGCAAATTGCCGCCATGAGCGACCAAATCACGCTTCGGCTCGACGGCAACAGCGCGCGCAAACCCTCGTTCAGCCTGGGGCGTCCCGATGCGCAACAGCAGCTGGAGTTTGCCGCCATTCCGCTGGGGCATGAATTCACCTCTCTGGTGCTGGCGCTGTTGTGGACGGGCGGCCACCCGCCCAAGGTCGATGCGCAAACCATCAGCCAGATTCAGGAGCTGCCCGGCACGCACACGCT